>JADFXK010000020.1 GCA_015233625.1 Deltaproteobacteria bacterium
TCTTTGTCCCACCCAGTTTCGGTAGACGCCATAGCCATCACTGATCAGGATGCCCGTCCAATCTTGAATCAGCGCCTTAAAGGCCTCTCCGGATCGCCGAGAATGCAACATGAAAAGGGCTGCTCTGGGGCAGGCCAGGACCCAGAGCCACATCAAAGCCCCATTTTGGCACCAGGACGTCTCATCCACATTATTAACCGGGGCCTTCCTGACGACTTCGGCGATGGCTTCATAATGCGGATTGATGGCGGCGGAAGCGCGGTCAACTATTTTCTGGATAGCGCCCAGGCTGATTGGAAAATTCAAGACAGAGGAACAAAAGCTCTGAATGATGGTTCGGCTGTCTTTCTGATTCCCGCACATCTCAGACACAAGAGCTGAGAGCCTCGGACCATAGCCTGTCCGGTGTTCGTTGGGGATGATGGCCTTATTCAATTTCCCACAGCAGGGACAATTCCCTCGATGCAAAATGTGATGAGTCACGTGCATCTTGATTTCAGGGAGTTCGATCACCTGATGCGTATAGAACGGGGTCATTTCCAGGAAATTGGTATTTCCACAAACACACTGATTCGGCTTGTGGTTCACTACTTCCGTGGGGTCTAAAAAAGGTTGACGATGCCCCTGATGCCCTTTTTGGCCTCCGGTTTTCTTTCGCACCTTAGCTTCCGGTTTCTTTTTGTAGAGACTGTCGGAAGACGGAGGGCGGCTGGAATTTTCGGAGTTCTGGTTGAGTCTGCCGTTGAGCCCATCCACGTGTTTTAGAAGTTTCAGGATGAGCACGATCAGACTCAAGACTAGCCTGAGCACGTTTGGAGGCGTCTTGTTAAGGTCATTGACGAGGACATCGACTCCTTCAGAAAAGCCAACCAGGCTTCGTCCAGATTTGGCGTCCGTCAATTTCAACAGATGGGAAATTATTTCCCTCATAAGAAGTCTTCTCCACAGTTATTCCTGCAAAGAAGGCTTAGCACGTCCTGTTGAGAAAGTCTTCCAAAAAATGCTCTCTACAGGTCAAAAAAACGAACCCTGTGATCGCTTACGCCTTTTGAGCCAAGGCGAAGCTTGAGCCGAACATAAAACAGATAACTAAAAACATCATTATGCGTCGTTTAATTGCTCCTCCGGGCATAAGAAGGTGGACAAAAATGGTTAATGGTGGGAAATAGAAACATATCATACCATAGTTAAAGGGGAATGTCAACGCTTATTAATCATACGTAGCCAGGCATGGTATGGGCTATATTTCTCTCTTAGGCGGATAAGCCATATGGCAGCACAAATTTTTTGATCCGGGCTTAATTTGACGTGACGGGAACACTAAGATCAGGTATAGATTACTTAGCAACTAACCCAAAATGGCACCCAAGGAGGATTGGTGATGAGAATACGTCTAGTAAACGGCCAGGTGATGCTCGCCGGTCTGGTGATGGGTCTATGGTCGGTGATGGCAACAGCGGCCTGGGCGGCGGCACCGGTGGTTTCCAATGATAAAGCGTCTGCACAATCCGGCCCGCCAGTTCCCACGACCGGCAACATGGTCCTCATTCCGGCCGGTGCTTTCAATATGGGCGATCCATATAAAGAAGGCGACGAAGATGAACTTCCGGTGCATCAGGTTTCCGTTAGCGCTTTTTACCTGGAGAAGTATCCGGTCACCGGGAAGCAGTGGAAAGAGGTTTATGATTGGGCCGAGGCGCATGGGTATGGATTCGACAATCCTGGGGCGGCCACGGCAGATACTCATCCGGTTCAGACGGTGAGCTGGTATGATGTGGTTAAATGGCTCAATGCCCGGTCCGAAAAAGAAGGACGAACGCCGGCTTATTATACGGACCCGGCTCAGACAGAGGTTTATCGGACGGGACAACCGGACGTGACTAAAGATATGGTTAAGTGGACGTCCAACGGGTATCGGCTGCCAACGGAGGCCGAGTGGGAGAAAGCGGCTCGAGGTGGTCTGGACGGGCATCACTATCCCTGGTCCAGCAAAGGGGGTAAATATAGTGACCATATCGGCTGTAGGAAGGCAAACTATAATGCTTGTAATGGAAAGACGACTCCCGTGGGGGCCCACAGCGCCAATGGGTATGGTCTTTACGATATGGCCGGGAATGTCTGGGAGTGGGTCTGGGACAAATATGATAAGGAATGGTATGGCCAGCCAGAGGCGACTAGTGGTGATACCCGTGGTTCCGATTCGGCCTCTAGCCGGGCTAATCGGGGCGGTAGCTGGTTCAACAATCCGGACATCCTGCGGTGCTCATACCGCTACTCCTACTACCCGTCCTTAAAGTACGATGACTTAGGCTTCCGGGCGGCTTCAACGCAACCTTAGTGAGGTGGAGCGGCCAGATCCGGCGGGATCCCCGGCTCGTCTAAGAAAAATACTTGACCCCATGTCGTTTTTGGGGCATATTAAAAAGATAAAAATAATCAGTGTGTCCGATAGTCTATAGAAATTGAAGGATAAATCCAGGCGGGATCAATGGCGACACAGGGCAAGCGGCTGAAGCTAATTTTTTTGGCTGGATTCGGGATAGTCGTGCTTATTTTCCAAGTGCTTGCCCTTGACGGGGTCCGGTACCGTCTGGCCGGCTATTACCGGGATCAGGGCCGGTATTCGGACGCGGAGAAATGGTACCAGAAAATAATCCGTAAAAACGGTAATATTGAAAGAGGAGAAGATTTCTATAGAAACTATACAGAATGGCAGAAGTCTCTCCTGGCTTCGGCTGAAGGAAACCTGAAACAAGGTGAAGTTACCCCGGCCGAGAAGGATTTTCAGCAAATTACGAATCTGTACCAAAAGGTCGTATACACGGCTAAGTTCATTACCCCACCGGAAAAACAGACATTAGCCGACCTGGCCGGGGCGGCCGGGACCGCCTACGCGCAACTCAGCCATCTGGCTCAAAAACAAAACGACCTGGCTAATGCCTTTCAACTTTGTTTAACCGGCGCAAAGATTGATCCGCATCCCGATTTTACGAGGCTGGCCGAGTTGGCCGTTCGGAATAATCGGGTTGATCAGGCGGTGGAATTGTTCTTAGAAAAAAAGCTGACCCAACTCAACCTGGGGGATGAACCGGTCGCTTTGGCCATCGCCAGGTCGGCCTGGCAAATGTGGTCATTCCCGCTGTCTCTCAGCTTATTCAGGGACCTGGTCGGGAGGCATCCTGAAAAAGAAGCCTATGCCTATGAGTTGGGCTTGATCCAGCTCAAAGGAGGCATGCCCGCAGAAGCGTTCCAGTCACTGATCAGGTTGTCCGGCAAAGCAGCCGGAAATCCCGGGGACACGATTCAAACCGGTTGGCCCGACGACTTTTTGGGTCAGGCGGCCTTGAATAATTTCCGCAATTATGAGTCCCTTGATTTGTTTCGTCGAGCTATAGACAAGGACCCCTACCGGGTGGAGAGCTATATCGGCCTGGCTCAAGCCCATTTGAATCTCGGCCAACAGGAAGAGGCCAAGGCAACTTATGAACGCCTCTACCAGCTCGCCCCACCTTTCCCGATGAATTGGAAGCTGCCCTCGGGGGTGACTCTGACCGGGTATTCTTATGAACCGGCCGAATTCCGACTGGGTGGGTATTTCCGGATAGTGCTTTTTTATCACCTGGACCGACCCGAAGGCTCCCGGCAGACTCCCAAGATCCTGAGTGAGCCGAATGGCGGACAAAAGGTGTTCTTGGAAGACCGGGTTATATTAGTCGCCATGCTGCCGAATTTAATCTTTAATCCCGTAGTTGATATCGACCCGCCAGGGCCGGGGCCGGCCTCGGGATGGTGGCGAACCCTTTTTGACGATCCTGCTTCCGAGAAAACTCGGCTGAGCGTCGGAGCCGACCAAAACCGGATTCAACTAAATAACGCCCGAACCGCCCTGGTCTCCTGTTTAGGGAGCAAGGTAACCGTGTCACCGCAGGACGTGCTATTGCTGGCCTTGGAGGTAAATAGTCAGAGTTCCGAGTATGGGGCCCGGGTGGGGGTCCGCTGCTTAAACTACCGGGGCATAGAAATGCATTCGGACTGGATAGTTAGCGACATTAGGCCGGGTGGGGATCGTCAGGTCCGGACTTGCTTTACCCTGCCTCCTCAGACGACCCACCTGCAATTGGTCCTAGCCAATCTGTCCTTTGGACAGCCGGCCTCATTTAGTCACATGATGTTGATCAAATTGCCTGATCCTCTGGCGTCGGGCGGGCAGTCATCAGGGTCTTGAACGGGTGACAGCTCTTTCATAAAGGAATAACTGCAGAAAATTATTTGGAAATAGAAGACATGGAGATTTTAGATAGAAATAACCATAGCCAGGCACCTCTGAGTCCGCTACTTCCCTTTTTGCCACCTGCAGTGAGCTGTTTTTTTTTCACCTTAGCGTCCGTCGGGCCAGGTCGGGGGCGATTACATTTTACGAAGTCGGCTGGACCCCAAGCTTAAACAAATGAAACAGCAGAATGCAAGGGGCAAGACGATGGAAGACGGACATAAAGATAGCCCGGTAGCCGCCTCTCAGATCCCCAAGTCTTATGGGCTTGGCCTTCCCCTGATCAAGGTAGGGTTGATCACCTTCTTTTGCACTACCGCCTATCAGTTTATAAAACGGATAGTTGCGCCAGACATGACACTATGGCAGTCGAATATCGTTACCATAGTCTTTGGGACCATAATTGCCGTCGTCGCGGCCTACTACGTTATTACCCGGTATCGAATACTATACACTCAGGCGGTGCAGGAGATTGTCGAACGGAAACGGATCGAGGCCGAGCGGGAAAAGCTGATCGCCGAACTTCAGGACTCCTTAAATAGAGTCAAACAACTTAGCGGCCTGCTTCCGATTTGTGCTAGCTGCAAAAAAATACGAGACGACAAAGGATACTGGAACCAGATAGAGGCTTATATCCGAGACCGTTCTGAAGCAAATTTTTCACATGGGATATGCCCAGAGTGCGCCCAAAAACTATATCCGCGTTTGAAAACCGGTAAAACCAAGACTGATGACAGAGATGAGCCGCCAGGAGCCGAATGATTGTCCTCTGCCGGAAACGCGTGTGGGCGGAAATTTGATTTCGGCCGAGTGCCGGGTCATATTAAAAGGAGAAAACTATTGAGTAAAGTAGCCTTAATTACAGGTGTCACCGGCCAGGACGGAGCCTATCTTTCCGCGTTTTTGTTAACTCAAGGATACACTGTTCACGGCATCAAACGTCGGTGCTCGGTGTCTAATACGGAACGAGTTGATCATATTCATCGGGGTGACCACGGTATTACAAAGCGCTTTCAGTTACACCACGGTGAGTTGACCGACTCTCTTGGTCTGGCCAGACTCATCGAACTTATCCGGCCTGATGAGATTTATAATCTGGCCGCCCAGAGTCATGTGGCGGTAAGCTTCGAGTCTCCTGAGTACACCGCCAATGCCGATGCCTTAGGCACACTGCGGTTGCTCGAGGCCGTTCGCATTCTAGGACTGGTGGAGAAGACTCGTTTTTACCAGGCATCTACCAGCGAGCTATACGGCAAAGTCCAAACTGTGCCACAAGACGAAAAAACGCCGTTCTATCCTCGCAGCCCCTATGCCGTGGCCAAATTGTATGGATATTGGATTACGGTTAACTATCGGGAGGCCTACGGGATGTTTGCCTGCAATGGAATCCTGTTCAACCATGAATCGCCGATTCGGGGTGAAACCTTTGTCACCAGGAAAATCACCCGGGGTATTGCCCGAGCCTTAATGGGTATCCAAGACACCATTTACCTGGGCAATATGGATGCGCGACGGGACTGGGGACATGCCCGCGACTACGTGGAGGCTCAGTGGCTAATGCTGCAACAAGACCATCCGGAAGATTACGTTATAGCCTCCGGTGTGCAACACTCTGTTCGCGATTTTTGCCAGGCGGCTTGCGAAGCTGTTGGCATGACCATTGATTGGAGAGGCCATGGGGTGTCTGAGGAGGGGATCGTGGCCTCTTTCGACCGAGCGGCCTTTGAAGAAAAATATGAGTTTAATCCGATGGTTCGGCCGGGAGATAAGTTGTTCGCGGTGGACCCCAAATTCTTCCGGCCCACGGAGGTGGAATCTCTCCTAGGAGATTTTGCCAAGGCCCGAGAGCAACTGGGCTGGGTGCCGCGGACTTCTTTTTCGGAGTTGGTTAAGGAAATGATGGAAGGTGATATCAAGGAGACCGGCCGGGAAATGGTCTGCAGATCTCAGGGGCTCAGATACAAGCTGGAGTGCGAATAGGCCGCGACGACTGGGCCCGTAATCTCGTGGGTTGAGGCTGGTGGATTGAAGAAGGATGCCTTTCATTGATCGGGGCTTGTGATGAAAGGTTGCCTGGTCACCGGATCTAATTCGGCTTCGGGGCGGTCTTTTATAATGATGGGGTACGGGATACCCGGCCGCCGTTTTCCCCGCCGACCGCCTAGTTGATCACCCAAACAGCCAAATCATCGGCCATCTGAATTGCTTTATGGCTGACCCGGCCGAACGGAAACTCGGCCACCCGAGAAACTCCCTTTCGGCCCAGCACCACCGTCCCATAGCCACCCTGGCGAGCTTCACGGCTGATGGCCCCAGAGCGGCTTGGTTCTCCGGTGATGATTTTGGCTAAGATATCTTCAAGGCGGCCCCCTCTGTCTCTTAGAGCCTTAACCCCTTGCTGCAGCACGGGAACCATGGCGGCGGCGGCCCATTTGGTTTTTTCGCTGGCCAGGCTGGTTAATTCTTTGTTGTCATCAGTCGAACAGGCGCGAGCCGCATCTGGAAAGGTCACCCGGAAATCCCTGATAACGTGGAAGAGAAGCAACTCCGGCAAAGACTCCTCGAACACCTGACCCACATAATCGACCAGTCTGATGGCTGATTCAGAAGCGTCCATCGCTGCGAGCAGCTTACCCGGATCAGGGGAACCGCCCACCACCCACACCGTCACATCGGTCAAACGATACAACAGCTTATTAGTAACACTACCAAAAACCAGATCCGGCAACTGACTTGTGCCCCGGCGCCCCAACACCAGAGCCTGGTAGCCTTGCCGACTTTCTTTGAGGATATCTCGAGCAACACCCTCTTGTCGTTTCTTCACCAGAGTCGTGACCAAACCATCTTGATGGCCCGATTCACGGAACTCCTGCCTGGCTCTGTCCAAAAAAACATCAATTACTCGGCGCTGTGGAGCAGCCATGGAGTTAGCCCAGGCATCATCTTGGCCGGGCCGGGGGTCCTGTTCTGTGTCCCAGAAACTTTCCGGTATGTCGAGGGCAATGTGTAGCAGAGTAAACCTGGCTCGTCCCGGTGGGATGATCCGCGCCACATACCGGACAACTTCAAATGATTGATTTGAGCCATCTACCGCAATTAGAATGTTCGCTGGTGCTTGTGGTATCATGTCTGTCCTAATTCAACATCTGATAAAATTCAGGTCATGCCCGGCCCACAACCAAAGGTCCTCAATTTTCAGCATTAAGACTTTTATTATACATCGTATCGCTTTGCCGGTCAATTTCTTTTAAAACATCTCAGTAATTCTAATTTTGACTATCAAAGCCTGCCGATAAAAACGTAAAAAGATGAAGCTGAACTCTACCTCAATAATTACAAAAAATTGTCTTGACAATAATGTCGCCGTGGTCGGCGTGCATGAAGACAATGGTCTCGGCGAGCTGGTCGTGGCCTGCGTGGTGAGGAAGGATCAGAATCTGACGGCGGAAGATGTAATCAGATTTTGTCTCTACAAGCTGACCGATTACAAGGTCCCAGCTCATGTCTGGTTTAGAGATGAATTGCCCATGAATGCTAATGGCAAGATTCTGAAGCGAGAGCTGTCGCGGCAGGCAAGAGAGCTTCTTGACCATAAGCGCCATCTGGGAGGATTCTAACCGAATCAAAGAGGTCCACAAGACCATTTTTCGGCTGCCTGCGACGACCGGGGTAGCGGCACAATTTCGGAGTATTCAATGTTATGGAGAATGATTTCTAAGTTGATGGTGGTCTCCTCGCCGCAGATCAGACGGCTGTTGTGGCGGGTCTGGTATGATTCCCTATCGAAATATGGATTTGGGGATGATATCCAGACGACCTTCCTGAATTACGGCTATGCCTTCGGGCCAGACGACGGCCTGCCGCCGGTGCTCGAACCGCAGGACGAGCCGAACCGCTACACGATCCAGCTTTACCATCACGTTGCCGCGGCTGTTGATCTCGCCGGCTGCGACGTCCTGGAGGTGGCTTCGGGCCGTGGCGGCGGAGCGGCGTATGTCATGCGTTATCTCAAACCGCGCCGTTACTTCGGCCTCGATGCCTCAACCCAGGCGGTCGCCTTTACAAATCGGATCCACCGTCTGGCCGGCCTCGAGTTCGGCCAGGGTCATGCCGAGCGGCTACCCTTTGGCTCCGAGCAGTTTGACGCGGTGATTTGCGTGGAGGCGTCTCATTGCTTCTGCTCGTTGGACAACTTCCTCGGTGAAGTACGGCGGGTTCTGCGTCCGGGCGGGCACCTGCTATATTGCGACTTGCGCCCACGGGAGATGGTGGCCGAATGGCGCGAGGCACTTGGTCGATCAGGTCTGGAGATAGTGCGAGAGCGGGAAATTACGCCGCAAGTCCTGGCCGCCCTGGCCATGATGTCTGACGAGCGCCAGAGATGGATCGAGCGATTTCCTCGTCCGTTGACTAACTTGATGGCCTCCTTCGCCGGTGTCAAGGGGCATAAGACTTACGAGGGGTTGCGGAGCGGCGAGTTCCAGTACTTGAGCTTCACATTGCAGCGGCCGGCCTGAACCGGGTGTCGGAACCAGTGCCGATGAAAACCTGGCGGCTGGCAAATAGTGCGTATCCGCAGGCCATGAAGATGGCTGATTGACGACGCTTCACCAGGAAGTATTAAGTGAACTCAAAAGAATTTATTCTCCCGATAACCCTCCCACCCGTGGCTGATGACCTGGACTTGTTAGTAAAGGCCGCCGGTTTAGCCGAACCGCTGATCAACTCATGGCAGCTTGATGTTAGCCTTCTGGACTGTTGGCACCGAAAACAGTCAATTATGGCCGTTCAAAGTATAACTGGATACAGAGTTTTGCCGAATTATGTCACCAAACCAATACCCGAAGAGCTGACGGCCAACAAAAATAATTTGGATCATTCCTGAGCCGAATTCAAACTCCAGGACAACACATGAAGACAGACAAACTTAACATCTTATCGCCTCCGGAACGAATCGATGTGCTTGGTGTCGGCGTCAGCGTCATCGATCTGGATCAGGCGGTGGCCCATATTTTAGACTGGATCGAGTCTGGAGCGCGACATTACGTTTGCGTGACCGGTGTTCATGGCGTTATGGAATGCCGGAGAGACCCGCATTTAAAGGAGATGCATAATGCCAGCGGCCTCACCGTGCCCGACGGGATGCCCCTGGTTTGGGCGGGGCATTTATACGGATGTTCTCATATGGGTCGGGTTTACGGACCGGATCTGATGCTGGAAATCTGCCGGGAATCGGAAAAGAAAGGCTACACCCACTTTCTATACGGGGGTAACGAAGGGAAGGCGGAGGCTTTGAAGCAAAGCCTGACCCATAAATTCCCCGGCCTTAAAGTTGTCGGGGTACGTCAGGATACATTTGGACCGCTCAATCCGGAGGAGGAGGCGGAACTAATCAACCTGGTGGCCGAAACAAGACCGGATTTCTTCTGGGTGGGGGTCAGTACTCCGAAACAAATTAAGTTCATGGCGGAGTATCTTCCCAAGTTGGAGACTAAAGTCATGCTGGGAGTCGGTGCGGCCTTCGATTTCCATACCGGACTGATTCGGGACGCGCCGGACTGGGTGAAAAACATCGGGATGCAGTGGCTGCACCGGTTATGTCAGGAGCCCCGGCGGCTGTGGAAAAGATACCTGGTTAATAATCCACTCTTCATCTATGAATTTGGTCGTCAATTGGTCAAAGATAAGGCCGGACGCCGGCGCAAGAGCAGGTAGCCGGTGGCCTGGTAGCCGCGACTCGTTGTCGGTTTGGCCCTGGTTCAGTTGATGATCCGGGTGATGCGCGGCTCGCGGAGTTGGGTCACGGCGCGGTAAACAGCCGACCTTACGACCGATTCATTAATATTTATCATGCACTTGGGTTGATCGAAAATACAGTTGTCAAAGCAAGGACGGCAAGACATCGGCTCAACTATAACCACTTCGCTCGATGGAGAATAGGGACCAAACCACTGGGCCAACTGTGGCCCACAGATGCCGATAATGCGGCAGCCGCAAGCCGCCCCCAAGTGCATCACCCCGCTGTCAACGCTCACTAAGATATCGCTTAATGATAACAGCCCTTGAAGCTCTTCCAACGACCCTTGCCAGATGGTTCCAGGGATATGCCTGGGCCATAGAATATCCGGGGCTAGGTTATCCTCCAACGGCTTGATGACGACCACAAATCCGATGGAGTCCGGCAAATCTTTGATCGCCGCGGTAAACCGCTGGTCCGGCCACCGGCGAATGGGATGCCCGGCGCCGGGAGCCACGGTCAGCACCAACCCTCGCTGATATCCCCTGGCCACCAACCATGAGGCGACAGACCGCGAAATGTTCCGGGGAACGTCCAGTACCGGCCGGGCGTCCAGGTGAAGTCCGGTCAAGGTGGCGGCGGCGAAAGACGCATCTTGAGCCACGTGGGTCAGACGGGCCAGGGACGGGTTGATCCCCAGATCTATGTCCAGCCACCCTTGCCCCCCGCAGGCGCCATACCCGGCCCGGAGTTCGGCCCTCATCATTTTCATTTGGATTATTTCGCGAGGATCGTAACGGAGGCTGATCAGGAGATCAAAAGATGTTGACCGCAGCCTAGTTAATTGTCGGGCATACCGCATCCAGATCGGCTGCCACAGGCGATACTTGTGTTGGGTTTGGGTCCAGGGCGGGACCACCTCATGCACCTGATCACACAACCCGTGCATGGGAAATAGCTCCCTAAGCCATGGCTTGCCGATTAATTCGAGATTCGCGGTCGTCATCCGGCGAAGCGCCCTTAATAATTGAGTGACCAGCACCGCGTCGCCCAGCCCCCACTGGCAAATAACGCCGACCCGCCGCATGGCCGACCAATCAAGATGCAGGTCATGGCTTGGTTTATTTTTCAATGAAAACAAGGATAAGACATCGGCTAACCGTCCGGCCAGGTCATACCGCCTCGCCCGGTCTTTGGAAAGCATCTGTCTCCCGATACAGTTCGTCATGGATTGACCTGGACTAGGCCGGTCGCCTTCAATTAACCTTTTTAGGCCCGGAAACATGGTATCGTTTGAACCACAAAAAAGGACGCAGAAGCGGATAGATGGGGAAGAATACATCCGGCAGATTGAATTCCTTAAAATCATTGGCGCTATACAAAAAACCACTGCATATGGGCCACTTGCTTGAGGCTTTCCGCTTTAGCTTCATCCAATACAGCGTCCACCACAGCATGTTCACTTTGCCCTCGGTGTCAAGCTTCCCTTCTGGTTCATCCATAACCCGGATAAAGAACCCTATCAAATCAGGCATGGCCTGGTCTCGATCTATGATCGCGGCCACCGGCGCGGGCAAGGGAACTCCGAGTAAACAATGGGCCAGTAGAAGGGATAACCCCACGTTCCGAGACAGGTCACCTTGTTCGGCTGTTTCAACCATATTTTTCCAAGAGGTATCTTTCATGCATCCTAAAAGTTCCACGATATCGACAAGCCATTTTAATCTGGAAAACGCATGTCTGGTCCCGTGTTCACAAAGATAAAGCATTGTGTCCACATCAGACAACGAGCGAATTGAGGTACCCCAGAGTGGATGGACTAGGCCGGACTCGAAGAACCGGCGAGTGTCGGCGGCCTGCTCGCTTGTCATATTGATGAATGGATTCCAGTGGAGTTCTATAGTTGTCTGGCGTTCTTGATGTCGGTACTCAAAATCCTTGATATGGGTGAGGACGTAGTTTCGTTGTGAGGGTCTCAGCTCTGATAGTTTAACCCCATGAGAACTCTGGATATAACCTTGGGCTAAAAGGATCTTGTCGGCCTGGTCCAGATCAACGGCATTAATCAAGAGATCTAAATCCCGATAATGCCGCCAGGCCACGTCGCCGAATAACCGCAAAGCCAATACAGGCCCCTTCAGGCACAGCATCGGAATGCCACTTTTCTCAAGCAACTGGCTCACTCTGGTCAGTTCCGCGCTGAGCCTCAAGGTAGCCAGCAGATTAGCCTGAAAACGAGCTTTGAGCGCCTGAACCACCGGTCCCGGAACGTATTCTCGAGTATACCTGTCCACATTTCGATAAACCACCGGATGAACCCGATGGCGCTTGACTAGATCCAGGAAGCGTTTCCAATTAACCACTTTCCGGCAGAGGTCTTTGATGGTCTCGATTTCCCTATCTGATGGTGAAAATCGGCAGCAGGCCAACAGCAAGTGCATTTCCACGTCCCAGCGGGACACGGCCCGTTCTAGTTGCTCTTTAATCACCTTTGTACTCCTCGCATCTGTTCCGCCCACGACTGCCCGTATCGCCCACCCTGGGCCGCCAATTCCGCATGAGTCCCTGTTTCGATGATGCGTCCGGCTTCCATGACATGGATGATATCAGCCTGCATGGCCGTGGTGAAGCGATGGGTGATAATGACGGCTGTCCGTCCGGCCACCAGGGATCGGAAACGGCCCAGCCAGTCGGCTTCCGCCCAGGAATCCATAGCGCTGGTCGGCTCATCCAGGATCACTATGGGCGCCTGTCGCAGGAAGGCTCGAGCCAAAGCCAGCCGCTGCCACTCGCCCACGCTCAACTCCGCCCCGCCAAACCACTTGCCGAGTACGGTCTCGTAACCCTGGGACAGCCGGGAGATGGGTTCATGGGCCCCGGCGGCTCTGGCCGCCGCCTCAACCCGGCCTGGGATGGAAGCCGAGGCCAGGTCGCCTAAAGCGATGTTCTGCTCCGCTGAGACGTGGTAGTGCATCGGCTCTTGAAATAGGACGGTGATGTGACGCCACAGGTCTTGGGGCGACACTTCCCTCAGGTCGATCCCGCCGACCGTGATACGGCCGGCATCCGGATCGTAAAGGCGGCACATGAGCTTGATCAGCGTGCTTTTGCCGGCGCCGTTGTCGCCCACCAGGGCCGCAATGCCTCCGATGGGAATTTGTAAGGAAAAATTGTCTAGAGCCGGATGGTTACTCTCTGGATAACGGAAGGAAACTCGTTCGAATCGGATGGTCCCCTGAAGCCGAGACGGCAGGGCGGTCGGGGGAACGGGTTCCACCACCTGCGGCTGAAGAGACAAAAACTCAAATAAATCCTCCAGAAACATAATGTTTCGGTAAACATCGGCGATACTCTCCAGCAGCGTCCGCATCAGGTGCCGGCCCTGCTGGAAAACCTGGTAAAAGAGAACTATATCGCCTAAGCCGGCCAACCCTGTCGCGGCCCGGTGGATCATCCACATCATCGCCGCGGCCATAATGAGGAGGGAGGCCGACCCGGTCCAGAATTCCGTAAGCATCTGATCGCGGGTCATGGCCAGGCGCTCGGTCCGGAGCCTCCGGCGGAGTGTTTTGAAGCTGTCTGCAAAATAACCACCCAGGCCAAAGAGCCGGAGTTCGGCCGCGGCGTCCCGCATAGTCAGAAGGAGGTCATAATAACGGACCCGGCGTTCATGTGCGGTGTTGCGGATCCGCCAATCATTGAACCGGACGGCGTAGCGGGCCACCACGGCCAAGGCGGGTAGGGTGCTGACAATCAGGACCAGCGGAACCCAGGCGGAGTAGGAGATCAACACGCCCGCCAGGGCCAGCAGGGTGATCCCATTTTGGGCCAGACTGCCCAGATTTTCCAGCAGCAACAAGGGACGGCTAATCGCGTCCACCCTGGCCCGGTGAAGCCGGTCATAGTACTCAGTCGTTTCGTAGAAAGCCAGATCCAGCGACAACGCCTGGGCATGAATCAGCCCGCTGATGTAATCTTGGACCAACTCGGCCTGGGTGGCCCGGACCCACTGGGTCAGGCTCCGAAGTATTTCGCTGACCAGGAGGATCACCGCCATCACCGCCACCGGGATTAAGGCCGGCTGCACGGCGGTCCAACCGCCCCCTTTGTGGAGAGTCGAACTTAGTTGATCAATGATCATTCGGGTCAGGTAAATCACTATCGCGGGCAGCAGGCCCTGAACCAGCAGCAGCACGGCCCATGCTACAGTCCAGCGCCGAGCCGCGGTCCAGACCAGTCCGACGGCCCGGAAAAGGTATGGCAGCAGGCCCAAAAATTTACGCAGATGTCCGGAAAAGGTTCTGGGACGTTTCATATACACAAGTCCTTGATCTGGAATTATCCACAAGTCACCTCGGAAGGCCGAGTTACCAATCGTATCGACCGCGTTCCCGTTGTGCCTTATATTTTAACGCAACGGAAAATGCAATAATCTTTTAAATTCTTCTCCATGCCTAGGCTTGCTCCGGCGCTGCGGCGTCATCGAATGGAACCTCCTGGGAGTCCATTTGGTCATTTCGACCGACGCTAAGTATCTTAAGATTCTTCACCTTAGTTCTGGATGACTACGTTGGAATCATTGTTTTTTTGTTTGTGGCCCGAAACGGCTCCACGAATTATTTTGTTGCAGAGGTCACCGCCAATTGGTAAAAGAAGCACTGATATTTTGTCGTTAATCGGCCTAATACCTATCCCATGACTTCTATTTGTGGAAAGTATTTGGTACGGCCATAATTGACGCTTCTAAGAACACCTGTTACTGGGTATTCGCTTAAGACAACCAGCAGCCGGCAACAAGCGACGAGAAACCAGCAACCATGTCACCTTTAAAAGGGACGATTAGGACCGTTTGAGGTATAAATGACGACGGGATTATCAAAATTGTGGCTACCGCGGGTGCGTAAATTCGCCACCTGGAGCCGGAACGAACAATTCATTCTGATAGAGGCGTCACTTTTTTTGGGCCTGGCCCGGTTGGCGATAATGGTGCTCCCGTTTCGGCGGATTGCCCCCTATCTTGGGCAGCACATGGCCGTATCTTCAGAAGCAATTGATCAGGAAAATTTGACGGAACTGCGGAGCATCGCCCGGGCCATTGACACTGCGAGCCGGCACCTGCCCTGGGAGTGCAAATGCCTGACCCAGGCCATGGCGGCTAGAGTGATGCTGCGTCGTCGCCGGATCCCCTGCACGCTCTATCTGGGCCTGGCCAAAGATCAAAACCGGAACCTGCAGGCCCATGCCTGGGTGCGTTCCGGCCGCCTGATCTTGACCGGGCGGAACGGCATGGAGGCTTACACGGTGGTGGCCACCTTTGCTTAGACGGCTGGCTGGACGAGGTCATTCCATCAGGAGTACGCTAATGGGAAGTCTAACAATATTTATCCAGATAATAGGTTGTCATTAGATGCATATTGAAAATCTGTTAGAAGCGATCCAAACAAATCAAATCCGAATCAGTGATCATGCCGATGAAGAAGCTGAATCAGATGGTCTCACATTCGATGAGATATATTTCTCAATTTTTCATGGTGAAATTATAGAGCGTTATCCTACTGACAAACCATATCCAAGCTGTTTGGTCTGTGGCCGGGCGCCTGGAGGCGATCCAGTTCACTCCGTCTGGGCTTATAATATCGAGAATCATTGGGCTGTTTTGATTACGGTGTATCGGCCTGATCCGGACAGATGGATTAATTGGCGAGAGAGAAAAACATAATGATTCCTTTTGAAAATTGCCCTATTTGCGGAAATCAATTGATAGAAAAAGAGGTTGAGAAACTCCTGCGGGGAGGAGTGAATACAGCCTTACTAAAGGTTCACGCGGAGGTCTGCCTCAAATGCGGTGAACGATTATACTCATCGGAAACGGTTCGTTGCTTTGAGCTGATTAGAGCCAGGCTAAGCCGACAAGAGACGGCAGGATTTCAGCCACTCGGGCAGTCCTTCTTTATTCCGAGTTGTAACGTCGATGATCTCCCAGGCTAATGAATTCCACGGGGGGCATTGAAAACATGATCGCAGCGCGGCGCAGGTGGCGAAGCGGTCGGAACTTTTTTGAGGGAAAGACAGTGTTGAGATCATGAGTGGTATTTTTGGTCTGTTCAATCTGGATGGGGCGCCGCTGGACCGGGAGGTATTCGAGGCCATGCGGCAGACCATGGCTGGGCGGGAAAGAGCGGATCGGACGACCACCTGGATCGACGGCCCTCTGGGAATAGGACAGATCAGGCTCAAGTCAAAGCTGGAATCCAGGGAAGAGAGATTCCCTGCGGAGGACCCGGCCGGGAGCACCAGGCTGGCCTGCGTCGCCCGCCTGGATAATCGCGACGACCTTCATCGCCTTCTCGATATTCCGCCTGAGCAGCGGACCCTGTCGGACCGAGCCCTGATCCTTCAGGCCTATGCTATACCTCGCTCGGTCATAATTGTCTCTTTTGTGACCCCGCTTCAGGGTGGTGCTTCTCTGGCTTTAGGCTAGATTGTTTTTCCCCTTCAGAGAAAGGGATTTCCTCAACCGGAAAGTGGCGATATGCCTTGAAGCCCAATTTAACATGGTCAGGTTGGATCTACTTCAGTCAAATGGTCAAATATGCTGGTCCTTGACCGGGTGACAGCCGGGGCGGGGGATGTGACGGAGCCGGTGTGTCGACTACTCGATTCTAGAGATTCGGGTAGTCGTCACACAGCCGATTTGGGGATTCCCAATGATAACCGGCCCTGGTAGATTAAAATTGGGGTTAACCCAAATCGGGCCGGAATCTATAATCAATTAAAAGTAGTACCTGACTCCCAGGTTGATTGGCAACGTCCAGGAGCTATCCGCGTCACCCAGGGAACTCAGGGCGTCTGGTGAACCAAGATACCGGCCTTTGACTTCTACAAATAGTCCCACAGGCTCTAAGTGAACTTCTAGCCCGGCGCCGGCGTCCATCATGAACGTCCAGCTATCATTCCAATTTTTATATTTTAATCCATTATAGTTGGATTCGACTGAGTTCAGCCGGGCGGCGCCCAGGTCGATCCGGATATAGGGATCTACAAGGAATTTATTGGTCAGGATATGGAACTTGCCACCGGCGTAGACCGGGATAATGCTCAGATCGTCAAAAGTTCTTCCCTCGAAGGTGCTGCCGACATACTTCTCATATCCGACGCCGACCTGGACACTAAAAAACTCGGCGAATCGATAGCCGCCCTCGACTCCGACGCCCCACCCGACGCCAAAAGCATCTTTATATAGCGTGTCTAACTGCTTGTCGGCATTTCCGGTGAGGAAGGGGGAAGCTTGCCCGGTCACACCGATGTAGAAGTTGTTGTCGGTGGCCGACGAGACGTTCGGGGACAACATGATCAGCACGGACACGAACATGATCAGCCATAGAGATTTGGTGTTGTAATTCTCAATCATAGACTTTCTCCTTTAATTGATTAAATGATAAATTAAGCGGCCGCTCCCCGACCCAAAGCCCGAAGACTGGTCGCTTGCCCGTCGTTTGGGACAACCCAATGATTCTATATGTGTCTTCATCAGGTCATTTCTTTATGACCCGCATGATCTTCTTTCTTAGCAAGTCCGGCGTGAAAGGTTTCAGAATGTATTCATTTACTTTGGCATGAATCGCCTCGAGCACATTTTCCTGCTTGATTTCACTGGTTAGGAGAATAAATGGTGTATTCTTCAATTGAGCTGCGGACCGGACATATCGCAGCAACTCAATACCAGTCATATTGGGCATATTCCAGTCAGAGACGATCAGATCGCATCCCTCTTTGTCCACTTCCAGCTTTGCCTGCTCTCCATTTGCAGCTAAAACGATATTGGTGAAACCCATCTGGCGCAAAATTCCTTTAATTGTCTGGCGCATCATCAGAGAGTCATCTACGACCAAAATCCTTAGGTCCCTATTTAGTTGCCCGGAGTCGCTCCCAACCGGCGCAGAAGCGCTCTTCAGAGGAGGTCCCTGGACGCCAAGCGTTTGTAATTGAGAGTCCCTAACGGATTCTTTGGCTAGGCCCTCCTTACCGGGAAGCACCTTCACCCGGAGGGCCCCCGCAAATTGACCCTCGTTGGAAGCAGGTTGGCCAGAGTTATCTTTAAACGAGATAGGTGACACCATTTTATAGGTAGCTGTTCCAAGAACGACAGCTCCAGTGATCGCCGCAGGAATCGCGGCTGGAGTGTCCGTCGGCCGAGGAAACTTAATCAACAAAGTGGTCCCCGTCTTTTCGGATGATTCCATGCGAATTTCGGCGCCCAAGGCTGCAGCCATGAGTTTGGCCGAATAAGTGCCCAGTCCGGTGCCGCCTGGCTTGCCCGAGGTGACATATTTCTCAAAAAATCTATCGCCAACCTCCTCCGGGACGACGCCCTTGTTATTTATGGCCATCACCTGTGATTCTCGATCGTCGAAGGCAATCCTGATCTTTTCACCTGTCGGAGAAGCCTCCACGGCGTTCTTCAAGATATTGGCCAGAATAGAGTAGAGCAGCATCTCTTCGCCCTGGACTATAAAAGAATCGGCAGGAAGCGGTGATCGGCCACGCACCAGGCAGATTACAGACAGATTTTTCGATTGGATTAGTTCTCGGGTCTCTCCCCTGATCTCATTAACTAATTTGAGCAGATCCACAGGGCCTAATTGCGGTTGATACTGCCCCGTTTCCATTTTATAGAGATCGAGTGTGCTGTTGATCATATCCAACATTCGATACCCGGTCTCCTCCAACATTTGGAGAAGTTCGATCTGCTCCGGGGTCAGGTTGGTTTGTTCCTTAAGAATCACGCCGGGGACACTGATCACCGCGCCCAAAGGGGTCTTCAGGTCATGACGGGTTATTCTTTCCACTTCTTCTTTGATCCGAATATGTTCTCTTAACCACTCATTTTGCTTTTCCAGGTCTTGCCGAGACAATTTCAACTCCAGGTGTGTCTTCACCCTGGCCGTGACGGTCGCCGGTCTGAAAGGTTTGGTGATATAGTCCACCGACCCTAACGCAAAACCCTTGGTTTCATCATCTTCGCCCTGGAGTGCGGTCACAAAGATGATCGGAATATTTTTGGTATTGTCGTCTGCCTTCAACCTCCGGCAAACTTCATATCCGTCCATACCCGGCATCATAATATCGAGCAAAATAAGGTCAGGGGGAGCCATGGCGACGGTCTCAAGGGCGCCGGGACCATCCATGGCCACCCTAACCTCATAGTCATCCCCTAAAATATCAACCAAAATGTCCACGTTGGTTTCGGTGTCGTCGACCACCAATATGCTGCATTTAGACAAATCCCTCATAACCCGGCCTCCCACTGTGCGGGTATCTTAATCATAAGGACAAAGCCTGCCGTTCTAATTCGCACTCGGCAAATTCAAAGGCGATTTGCCTAAATTCTTCAGCAGCTTCTATGAATGCAGCGACTATATCGGGGTCGAAGTGGGTCCCTTGACCCTCCTTAATGATGGCGACGGCTTTACTATGAGGAATTGGCGGTTTGTAAACCCGTTTACTGATCAGTGCGTCATACACGTCGGCCAAGGCCATTAACCGGCCCGAGATGGGAATTTCGTCACCTTTTAATCCCTGCGGATACCCGGAACCATCCCATTTTTCCTGGTGGGTGTAAGCGATTTCTCTGGCGAAACGGAGAAAGGAATTGCCGCCCAGCTTTTTTTCCGCGGCGGAGATGGCGGAATGACCATAACCGGTATGCTGTTTCATCACCTCAAATTCTTCATTGGTCAGTTTGTCCGGCTTCATCAGGATCTGGTCGGGGACGCCGATCTTCCCGATATCGTGTAACGGGGCGGACTTATAGAGGAGGTCGATGGTTTCGTGGATGAAATAATCACGGAAACGGGGATGGTCTTTGAGTCGGTTGGCCAGGGCTCGGACATATCTTTTCGTCCGTTTGATATGGCCGCCTGTTTCGGGATCACGATATTCCGCCAGCACCGCCATACTCTCAATGGTGACTTCCTGGGTCAGGGTCAATTGTTGAGTCCGTTCTTCCACCTTTTGCTCTAGGATGACGTTCTGTCTTTCCAATTCTTCCTTGGCCACTTTTAATTCCAGGTGATTTTTAACCCGAGCTAAGACGATAGGAGGACTGATGGGCTTGGTCAAATAGTCAATGGCGCCCAGTTCCAGACCCCGGGTCTCATCTTCTCTCTCGGCCATGGCGGTAACGAAGATGATGGGGATATGCCTGGTCTTCGGGTCGGCCTTGATGCGGCGGCAGACCTCGTATCCGTCCATCCCCGGCATCACGACGTCCAGCAGGATCAGATCCGGGAGGCTTGTTTTGGCATACTCCAGCGCTGTGGGGCCATCCATGGCCACACTAATCTCATAGGTATCACCGAGCGTCTCCATGAGAATATCAATGTTCGTCTCGGTGTCATCCACAACCAGGATCGTGCATTTAGACAAATCACGCATCGGCCGCTCCATCACCCATCAGCGCTTCCATCATTGATCGCCAGTCTTCCTTCATGTTGAAAATTCTTTTCAAGCATGCTTGGTCAGCCTTTTTCCAGGGGGGGATCGGGCCGCGGAATTGGGCGATCTTAACAACATCCATCAAATTATGCAAATATAAAATTATCTGTAATAGTTTATTTAAGTATAAATGTTCTCTGGTCTATCAACGGGGGTCAAGGTGACGTTACGGGTTGCGTGTTGCGTGTTCCGTGTTGCGGGTTGTTTTCAGGGGATAATCAGTATGGGCAACAACAAAGAAAAGCCCCGGCCCCTGCGGCAGGTTAGCTGCATCAGAGTCCGGGGCCGGGGAAGAGTAGGTTGCCGGGGGCTAGATATTTAGAAAGCCTCTTCGGGAATATCCAAGGCCGACGTGTCTTCGTTGACCAGGGCGCGATAACGGCCAAAAGCGTTGGGCAGGATGTTACGCGCAAAATATTTGGCTGTTTCGATCTTGCCGCGGTAGAACGCGGTATCCGAACTATCGGCCGGAGTATTGGCCAGGGCTTTCTTGGCGATCAGGCCCTGTTCCAGGAGGCACTGGGCAAAAGCCACTTCGGCGAAGGAGTCGAGGAATCGGGTGGCCATCAAGGGGATGAGCCGGAGGCGGCCTTCCTGGAAATATTTCATGAACCGCATACTGATATCGCCCACCTGGCCGGCGGCCTTCTTCAGGGACTCCAAATCGGTCTTAAAGGCTTCGTCTTCTTTGTTTTGGTCGACAAAGGCGAACACCTCATCAATCCAATCTTTAAACACCCCTCCGCCGTCCATTGGCAGTTTCCGCCCGATCAGGTCGAGGGCCTGGATATAATTCGTTCCTTCCCAGATGGAGCAAATCTTAATGTCCCGGGCATATTGCTCTAAGGGAAATTCCCTGGTATAACCGGCGCCGCCCAAAACCTGAATGGCATCCCGGATGAGCTGGTACCCCAGATCGGTGGTGTAGGATTTAGCCAACGGCACAAACAGTTCCACTCGTTTGGCCATCTTGGACTTTTCCTGGGGGTCTGAAGAATGATGGGCCAGGTCAATCATGAACAGCAATTTAAGAGTAAAGGCCCGCATGGCTTCCACACCGGACTTCAGGTTCATCAACATCCGGCGGACGTCCTCATGCTCAATGATCCGGACTCGCTCCCCGGCGCGGTCGGTGAAAAGGGGCCCCTGGATGCGTTCTTTGGCGTAATCCAGGGCGTTGTGATACGCTGAGCCGGTGAGACCCAATGCCTGGAGGGCCACGGCCAACCGGGCTTCATTCATGACCTGAAACATTTTAGACATTCCGGTATGGGGATCACCCAACAGGATGCCTCGGCATTTGCCGTTTTCTCCAAAGTTCAACACCGCAGTGGCGGACCCGGCCACGCCCATCTTGTGTTCCACGCCGCCGGTGCTGACATCATTTGGCTCACCTAAACTGCCGTCATCATTAACCCAGACTTTGGGGACGATAAACAAAGAGATTCCCTTGGTTCCGACAGGGGCGCCTTCGATGCGGGCCAGGACCAGGTGGATGATGTTCTCGGTCAGGTCATGATCACCAGAAGTAATGAAGATCTTGGTTCCTTCGATCTTGTAGTAATCGCCGTCCTTAACCGCCTTGGTGGCCAGATAGCCGACGTCCGAGCCAGCATGGGGTTCGGTCAGGCACATGGTGCCGCCCCAGACGCCGGTGAACATCTTTTCAACGTAGAGCTGCTTGTCTTTGTCCGAGCCGAAGGTCTCAATCGCCCGGCCACTGGCTATGGACAGACCAGGGTAACACATATAGGCCATGTTGGCCCCGATGAAGAATTCGCTGGCCGCACCGCCGACCACCAATGGCAACCCCTGGCCGCCGTATTCGGGATTGTTGGTTAAGGACATCCAGCCGTTTTCGGCCATGACCCGCCAACACTCATGGAATGATTTGGGCACGGTCACTTTACCATTTTCAAATTTGACACCTTCCCGATCTCCATCGGTATTGGTCGGGCCGATCACTTCTCGACAGACCTTCATGGCCTGGTCCAGAATCATGTCGAAGTCATCCATGGAAAAGTCCTTATAAGCATCCAGGGACAACAGTTTGGCGGTGTCGATATATTCGTGCAAGATGAACCGGAATTCTCGTTCGTTCCGTTTGAAATAGTTAATTCCCATGGCTATCATCCTCTCTTACAATCATGGAATGTAGGACGGGCGCAGGAGTCCCTTGTCTCGGCAGCGGTATTTTTATGATCCGATTCTTTGGTCCCCCGCCACCGGCCGCCTATGAACCGCGACCGGCAAGAGGGACTAATGAGGGTATTGACCCATATTAAATCATATGTCATGATTGGGCAGCGGCGCAGGCTTTAAAGCAATCGATAAATCCCCGCAGGACCATCAGTTAGCCGGGAACATGGTCATTAATTTTTGAGAAAGCATCAAATCTCCGCCTATCTTGAGCTTCCCGGTCATATAGGCCGTCATGCCGTTAAGCCGCCCATTGACCAGATCCAGGTAGTCCGGGGCGGCCATGGTTAGAGTGACATTGGGACTATCGGCCATCCCTTCGGCCACAGCGCAGGTCTGATCTTTAACCGTGACTGACCAGTTGCCGCCTCCCTCACCGGTGATGACATACGGAAAAACTGCATCTACTCCGATGGCGGAGTCTTTGTTAAAAACACTCTTC
>JADFXK010000210.1 GCA_015233625.1 Deltaproteobacteria bacterium
GGAAGAAGGTTGGTGTGAAAATTGCGGTTGATGTAGCCTATAGCCTCTTCCAGGAGTATGACAATAGGGCGAAAAACGGCGAGTTAAGCCTGGAGGATGCCAAGAGGAGGTTAATCCAACGGATAAAAAATATGCGTTACGATGATAAGGAGTATTTATGGATCAATGACATGAAGCCCAGTATGATTATGCATCCCATAAAACCAGAGCTTGATGGTACTGACCTGAGCGGCAATAAAGATCCCAACGGCAAGTATATCTTTCGTATGTTCGTAGAGGTATGCAGGAGGCAGGATGCTGGTTTTGTTGAATATATGTGGCCGAAACCTGGAGAAGACAAGCCGATTCCAAAGATATCCTATGTCAAGCGGTACGAGCCGTGGGGTTGGATCGTCGGCAGCGGGCTCTATATCGACGATGTCAGAAAAGATGTCAGACGTTCTCGTTTCTACATGTTGGCCGGGACTTTTATTTTCACGATCGTGACGATTTCCCTTGCGGTTATGATCGGTACCGGTATCACCCGTCCTCTAAAGAAAGTCATCAGTGGCCTTCAGGATATTGCCAGCGGCAAAGGGGGAACTGATTTAAGTAAACGTATCGCCATAACCTCTATCGACGAGATAGGTCTACTTTCTACCGAATTTAACAGCTTGATGGAGTCAATCAACAGCCACTCGGTCTTCAAAAAGGTTATTGAGGAGGAGGACAGCCTGGAGGAGGTGTACCAAAGACTTGGTGGGATGTTCACCCAAAAACTTGGAATTAGTCGGTGTTTCATCTACCAGGTCAGCAGTGCACAGAATACGCTTGAACTAATCTTTCCCAGCAGCTTTGATCATGCGGAAATGCTATGCAACCTCGATATCCTGGATCATGGCGAGCTATGCAAGGCAAGGCGGACCGGACATCTTATTAACTCTGCCACCTTCTCCGACATCTGCAGACAATTCAACACTCCAAACGAGTTTGTGCACTATTGCATTCCGGCCGTGGTTGGCGGCGACACCGTAGCCATTGTGCAGTTTGTCTTCGAAAAGCCGGATAGCTCGGCCGGTGTAAAAGCTATGGAGGCGAAGGTCTTCAAGGCGGAGCAGTACATTGTCGAATCGCTGCCGGTTATCGAAACCAAACGACTGATGGGTTCACTGCGCGATATGGCCCTGATCGATCCGCTGACCGGACTGAACAACAGGCGCTACCTTCAGGAATATACGGAAAAGATCGTTGCGGGCATCCTCCGGAGGGGGAAGACGGTCGGACTTATTATGTGCGACCTGGATTACTTCAAGCAGGTTAATGATACCTACGGGCACAATGCTGGCGATATCGTGCTCAAACAGACCGCCGCCGCCATTAAAAAGTGCGTACGCGATTCGGATATTGTAATTCGTTTTGGCGGTGAGGAGTTTCTGGTCGTGCTCCTCGATATCCTTGAAGGGGAGAGCATGAAGGTTGCGGAGAAAATTAGGCTAACTACCGAGCAACTCAAGATAAAGATTCCAGATGGTATGATTCATAAGACGATCAGCCTGGGAATAAGCGAATTTCCGGGAGATGGCGATACATTCTGGAGTTGTATCAAGTTTGCCGATGTCGCGCTCTACAGGGCGAAAGAGGAAGGCCGTAACAGGAGTGTAAGATTCACCAGTGATATGTGGACAGAGGAAGAGGTTTGAGGCAGGCAGACCCAAAAACGGTAGAAGATATAATTATAAGGGTTGTGAACAAGGATTTCCGGTTGGAGATCGCGGCTCAGAATTAGCAAAGAAATTAAAGGTAAAGCTATTTCGCTGCCTTATACCTATCTGCGCTTACTGCAAAGAAATCCGTGACGATAAGGGTTGCTGGTGCCAAATCGAAAGCTATATTCGTGATCACTCCGAAGCGGATTTCAGCTACGGTATTTGCCAAGATTGTGCCAGAAAGCTTTATCCGTGCTTTCAAAGCGCCTTATAAGGTCTAGCTCTGGTTCAGTCTAAGAGAATGACATGATTAGTAGTATTGTTTTTAGACATGATTTATCGTAATGTATTTCGTCGCTATCCGTACCCGCCGGACAATATCCCCAACCTAACATCATATCCTTCCTCATAACATACAAAAAAGTACTTTTTTAGGAAGCTTTCCTATATCATCCATATGATTTAGTGGCTTATCATCTATATTATTTATCATCGCCACCCAATTTTCGAGTGACATAATAGGGAAGATGTGATATTTATGCTCATTTGTTTGTGATTATAACAGCTTTTGAAAAACTCAAGAAGAATACTACCCTGGCGAAAGAGGCGTCCAGGAAGCTTGAATAACCTGGGTTTCGGTTTTGGTCGAAATAGGAAATTCGGAGACAATACCCGCGAGGACCGGATTATCTGGCCCTGTGGGTGGTCAAATAACGTGGCCCTTGACAATTAGCAAATATGCACATGATGCCTGTGCAGTTTTGCCAGGAGTTGAGTCTTCGACACCCGAATTAATTTAGCCGATGAAATTTAAACAGTTTTTTTCACATACCATCTGGCCTTAAATTTGCATAATCTCTGAGGTTCATCACGAGTGAGAGGAAATAATGAGGGAGCATTACCTTCCCTGCCAAGCAGAATATGAACATTCCGTTATAAGCCAAACTGATTCATAAGATTATCCGGATGCCCCGCAACCACTGACCCCGCTGCACCGATTGTTTTCATCGAGGTTACCCAGGCCTATGGCCGGATGTAGAAGAAAGGATTGTACATGGCAGAACGATTTACAAAGTTGAGGAACATGAGTCTCTGGATAAAGATCGTGATTCCGATTGTCGCTATAACATCCATTGGGATGATCATTTCTTCTGTTATACTCTATTCTTCGTTTCTCGGACTACTCAAGGAAAAGGAGAGAAGCAAGATCGTCCAGATCACCAGTCTCGGCACTGAACAACTCCGGAGATGGAATAATAGAATGGTTCAGCAGGTGGAAGATTGGAGTCGTTCCGTCCGAATACGAGAGGCCATTCAGAAAAAGGAAAATACCCCAGACGGCAATAAGATGCTGGTTGAACTCGTCGCCGGGACGGCCCAAAAAGGCAAGAGTCAATATGCCCGGATTGATCTCATCAAAAACGACAAACTTCTCGCAACGTCGGCTACATCCAAAAACGATTCTCTCGGTTTTCAAAGCGACAGCATGCGAGGCCACTACAAAACGGCTCTCGATGGAAAAGTATCTGTATCTCCTATTCTAAAAGGCGATGGAGATGAACCTGTATTCATCATTGCCTGTCCGGTACAGGTGGAGAACACTCGTGAAGCAGTACTGTGGGTCGTCGCTCGGTTTCAATTCGACGAGTATCTGGACGCCTTCAAGATCGGCAGCACGGGATATGCGTATATCATCAATAAAAATGGACTAATCGTTTCGCACCCCGATCAAAAACATATCATGAAAACCACCATAGCCGATTTCGACTTTGGCAAAACGATTCTGCGGACACAAGGGACTGATTTTGTGGAGTATACTTTTGAAGGTATCCACAAGATTGCGGCTGCTGAACGTCTGACATTTCCGTCCGATTCGCCATTACAACCGATTGAATCCATCTTTGTCGTGACGGCCCCAACATCGGAAATCTACACCGGTGTTGACAAACTTTTCACGGCCATCATTGTCATGACAGCCGGAAACTGCCTTGTCCTTATACTTGTCACCTGGATGGTAATCATGCGGCTCGTGAATCGGCGGGTAAAGAAGGTTATGAATGCATTAAAAGATATTGCGGAAGGTGAAGGGAATTTAACGGAACGATTAGAGGTATCCAATCTTGATGAAATGGGACTCCTGTCGAATTATTTCAACCTCTTTGCCTCAAAACAGGAACTCATGATCCGGAAGATAGGCGCCAACACCGATACGATCGGGGAGTTCTCTATTTCTCTTGAATCATTGTCCGACGAGAATCTCAAAGTCGCTAAAAATACCCTCGAACACACGGTTCATGTAACTCAATTGACGGAAAAAGGCCGTCACAACATTGAAGCCGTGGCCGAAGAGATTAGAAGAGTGACCGAAAATGTCAATACCATCGCGGCCGGCATGGAGGAGATGGATGCTACGGTTCGTGAGATTGCCCAAAATACGGAACAAGGAAGGACGATCACCGAACAGGCAACAAAAAATGTGGAAAGCGTTCACCGGGAAACAGATGTGCTCAAGAAAGCATCGGAAGAGATTGGGTCTGTCCTTGAAGCCATTAATGAAATTGCGGAACAAACGAAACTTTTAGCACTCAATGCCACCATTGAAGCAGCTCGGGCCGGAGAAGCAGGGAAAGGATTCGCCGTGGTGGCCAATGAGGTGAAAGAACTGGCCCGGCAATCATCGACGTCGACAGATGTGATCCGAAACAAGGTAGAGCAGCTCCAACAGGCAACCGGCCGAGTGATTGAACGGGTTGGCGATATCCAGAAAGTAATCCGAGATGTTATGGACATGGTTGCGACCATTGCCACCGCGGTGGAGGAACAGACGGTAACAACGAGTGAAATGTCACAGAATGTGAGTAGCGTGGCCACAAATGCAAACAGCATATTAGACCATATCCATGGAAGCGTCGTCATGCTTCAGGAAATTGAAGGTGCCAGTTTGAGGGTAAAAGAGAATATGTTTACAGTTACCTTCGGCGGGCATCGGACAAAACGTCAGTCCTGTGAAGTTCGTCTTTTATAAGGAGAAGAAGGCTTATCCGGGCAGTTATCCAGCCTAAAGTTCACTCCACTGCGGTTTAGGATAGCGACCGTGAAAACCGCTCATTTGGATTGGGTTTCCAAGTTGGAGGCATTCATGGACGGATATATCGATTTACGTCCGGAAGAGGTTCCAACGCATCTCAACTGCGCCTTTGGCCAACAGTTTCATGGTGAAATGAAGACACTCGCGGATCATCCGGCCTATCAAAAAGTAAACGAGTATCATCAGAAAGCCCATGAGGCCTTTGTGTCCATTATCACGCTCAAAAAGAGTGAGAAAAAGAATGAGGCCCGGATAAGATTTGATGACCTGGAAAAAAATATAAAACCACAGTTGTTCAACTGGCTGGACAAACTCTGCTGTGATGGACAGATGGCCGGATAAGGGTAAACGACGTTATTTGCACGGTAGACCCAACAGTCGTGTCACCAGAGGCCATTTGGGGCATTGGAGCGGCAGTCGGGCAGAAATGTCAAGGTTGAAATGGCCATATAGGTTCAATGAGTGAAAGGGCTTGCTGATGGACGGACCGATACGAGTGTTAATCGTGGAGGATAATGAAAATGATGTGAAACTGCTCTTACGTGAACTGCGGCGGGGCGGATTCGAACCTGTTTATCAACAGGTGTATTCAGCCGAGGCTATGACAGCGGCCCTCAATGACGCCCCTTGGGATATCATCACCTGCGACTATTTTATGCCTACTTTTAACGGTATGGAAGCCTTGATGTTGGCCCGGGAGCGACGGCCCGACCTGCCGATCATCGTGGTCTCTGGTCAACTGGGTGAAGAGATTGCAGTGGATATGATGAAGAACGGAGCGAATGACTATATCACGAAGGATAACCTGGCCCGATTGGTTCCGGCGGTGCAGCGCGGGTTGGCTGATGCCGAGGTTCGCCGGGGACGTCAGGAAAGTGATGAACTTTTCAAGACGTTGGCGGAGAACTCACCTATCGGTATTTTTCTCTACCGGGATAAGTTCATTTACGTTAATCCCATGATGACTCATATCACGGGGTATACCCAAGAAGAACTTTTGACCATTAGTCTGAGTCAACTGATTCCCGAATTTAAAGAAGAGTATGAAGCCACGCTTAATAGACGGATGGCGGGCCATGTGTTTTCCTGTACTTATCATGACTTGAAAATTGTGACTAATGCCGGAGCCGAGAGGTGGCTCGATGTTCATGCAAATACGATTAGTTTCCTTGGGCAACCGACCGGGGTGGGCAGCGCGATTGACGTCACTGAAAGAAAGATTTTGCAGCACAAGTTGGAGTTATTGGCCACCACCGACAAACTAACCAGGATACTTAACCGGCGCAAACTCGATGAGCTTCTGGCCGGAGAAATAGCTCGATCCACCAGATATAGGACTCCCTTGTCTCTGATGATATTTGATCTGGATCATTTTAAAGAAGTCAACGATACCTATGGACATCAGGCGGGCGACGCAGTGCTGCAAATGATAACCGCCATAGTTGGTAAAAACATTAGGAAGGTGGATTACTTCGGCCGTTGGGGCGGCGAGGAGTTCATGCTGATACTGCCGGAAACCAGCGTAGAAAAGGCCGGAGCACTGGCGGAAAAGTTGCGGGAATTAATTGCGGGCCATTCACTTGATCAAGTCGGCCGGATAACGGTTAGCTTTGGTGTCTCCCAACTCAAAGGAGGAGACACCGTTGGCAGCCTCATCAAAAGGGCCGATGACGCCCTTTACCGGGCCAAAGCCACAGGTCGGAATCGGATGGTATGCGGCTGACCCTCACCTGTCTCGACCATGGACAGGCCCAGAGACTCCGAAAATGGGCAAAACATTCAATAGAATGAATTTCTTTTCAATGTATTCTATGTAAAGTCTTTGAGACCGAGAAATAGCCTCCTTTCTCGTGAAATTTCTATATTCAATAATCATTATAGTGCGTTGGATTTATCAACACATTGGCCCTTGCCGAGATACGAAACCAAAAGTGAATCCCAGCCCTGGTTTGTTCCACTCTTCAATATAAAAAAGGACTTCCATTTTCTTTATGATTTTGGTAAGATGGTTATAGAGGTAGTAGTCATCTTTTACTTTGTAACCTGCTTTCACGTATATGGTACTCACAATAGAAAAGGGCACAGGCATGGAAATCCAAACAACCGTTAGAGATTTTCCAAAGAGGGTGGAAAGCCTGCACATTCCCCCAGATGCATCGATTCGAGTGATTGTAGACGCCATTCAAGTGGAACCAGAGCAAAAGGCTGAGGAACAAACTGGATCAACGGAGAAAAAGGGACGATGGGCGAAAGTAGTTGAGAAAATAAGACAAGAAGCTCCTCTTGCAGGTCGGTCGGAAGACCTCAATAGGATCATTAGAGAATTTAAAGATGACTTTTATTTTTAATGAAGATGAAAAAATACATCCTCGATTCCAATATTGTTTCGTACCTGTATGATCCCAAGTCGCCTTTTTGTCAGGCAGTTCAAAAAAAGGTTGAGACTGTCTCTGATCGAGATGAAATCACGACTTCCATTTTGACAGTATATGAACACCGTTATGGGATAGCCAAGGCAGATAATTTGGATGATGCTGATCTTGTTGCTAAAGTTATAAGAACGTATGATATGATGATAGATTCTTTTTCGCTGATTCCTTTGTCGGTAAAAGCGGCTGAAGAATTTGGAAAGCTAAAAAATGAATATCGAAAAAAAATCGAACAAACCGGAATAAAGAAAAAGGAATTAAAAAACAAGTTGCGAGGAGATACTGTTGATTTAATACTCGCAGCCAGCGCTATTGCTGAAGGTGCCATTCTTGTCAGCAATGACAAGATATTTGAAGAAATCAGAGAAATGCGACCGAACTTCTTAATGGAGGATTGGACGAAATAGG
>JADFXK010000211.1 GCA_015233625.1 Deltaproteobacteria bacterium
GGTCTTCAGCAAAGAGGTAGTCCGGTTGCCGGGGCAAGGTAAGGTCGATAACCGTAACTGAAGTCCACAGGGGGGGGTGATCCGGGTGACGACTGGACCCCCCCCTCCTGTGTTGATCAAGAGGAAGTAAAAGCAAAAGGCCGGGAGCGGATGTCCTGGCCTTTTGCTTTTACCCAGGCGCCAAGGCAAATTCGTCATCTCTGCTGGGTATAGTGCTGGGTAGACTTTAGAAGCAGAAAACCCAGCCTCTTACATTTTACTTTAAGTGGCTGGGTTTATTTGATTTTATCTGGTAGGCGATGGGCGACTCGAACGCCCGACCTTTGGTTCCGGAGACCAACGCTCTATCCACCTGAGCTAATCGCCCGATAATATCTGATCGATTCTGCTATGCATGGGTCTTAATTAAGACTCCTGAGGCTACCCTCCAGGAACTGTCTCAGTCTGTGTTAATCTCGACCGCGAAAAGGATACTAAACCATTTTTCAGTGAAGTTCAACCCCATTCTGACCTAACCCTTATTTTATTCTTCGCCGGAGAGAAGTCTGGGATTTTTTATGGGTCAGCGACAAGGCGTCTGGTTATTCTTTATTGTTAAATATTTGTTGGTTACCAGTCTGCGACGCATACTCTGTGAAAAGGTTAAGGACGACCAACCTCCAAAAAAATTTTTCACAGCCGTTCAAAATCAATATCCGTCATCCTCACGGTGCCGGATCAAAACCTTAAGGCAAAGACTTGTCTCATATTTTTTCTAAGGTAGCGGCCGGCGACGGGGAATCGGACCGAAACCAAGATCGAATTTTGTTAGTGAATGATTCCATATACAAATAAAAAACCGGCGTGACGTAAAGGGTCAACATTTGAGAAAATAATAACCCACCCACCACGGCCAGGCCCAGAGGACGTCGGGACTCGGCGCCGGCGCCGTACCCCAAGGCCAGCGGCAGGGTCCCCATCAGGGCCGCGGTGGTAGTCATCATGATCGGCCGGAATCTAATGATACAAGCTTCGTAGATGGCCTCTCGCGGCGGCATTCCTTCCTTTTGAGCTTGCAGGGCGAAGTCGATCATCATGATCCCATTCTTTTTGACCAGCCCAACAAGCATAATGACGCCGACAAAGGCGTAGATATTCAGCTCAACTTTGAACAGCAGGAGAGTGGCCAGGGCACCGAATCCGGCAAAAGGTAAGGCCGACAAAATGGTCACGGGATGGATAAAACTCTCATAAAGAATGCCCAGCACCAGGTAAATGACCAGGATGGCCATGATCAGCAACACCCCAAGCCCTTGCAGGGATGATTGGAACGCCTGCGCGGTACCCTGGAAACTGGTCGAGATAGTTGCCGGCAAAGTGTTCAGAGCGAGCTTGTCAAGTTCTTCTACGGCAGTGCCCAGCGATACTCCCGGTTTGAGATTGAATGACAAGGTCACCGATGACAATTGACCCGTGTGGTTGACCGATAAGGGGCCCAGGTTTTGGGTGATCTTAGCCACTGCTTTTAGCGGGACCAATCCTCCGCTGTCCGACCTGATGTACAACTCCGACAACGCCTCCGGTTCCCGTTGGTTTTTGGGCAGAACCTCCATGATCACCTGATAGTAGTTATTGGGCGCGTAAATGGTTGAAATCTGTCGCGAAGCGTAGCCGGTGTAGAGGGCGTCTTCAATTTTCTCGGCGGTGACGCCCAGGGCAGTCGCCTTATCTCGGTCTATTTCTACGTTCACCTGGGGATTCTTCAGTTGCAGGTCAGAGGTGGCGTCGAGGAACCCCGGCAGACTTTTCATCTTCTCTTCCAATATCTGAGCATACTGGTAAAGTTCTGAAGTATCCGGCCCCTGGAGGGTGTACTGAAATTGACTTTTGGTCAAATTACCCCCAATCCGGAAGGGAGGCGGATTCTGGAGAAAAGCTCGAATGCCGTATTCCTTGGCCAATTTTGGCCGGAGGTCCTGAATAAGCTCATCGGCGGATAATTTTCGCTCGGATCGGGGCTTGAGCCTCATGAATAAGATTCCGGAATTGGTACTGGTAATGCCTCCCCTGGCCCCCGCGCTGGAAAAAAAACCTTCCACATTAGGGTCTTGTTTGACAATGGCGGCCAGAGCCTTCTGGCGTTCGACCATGGCCTCAAAGGAGGTACTCTCAGCCGCCTCGGTCAAGGCGAAGACCTGGCCGGTATCCTCATTAGGAATAAAACCTTTGGGAATAATCCGGAACATGTAGACCATGGCCACCAGGACCACCAGGGTAATGAGCATGGTGAAGGCCGGATGCCGCAAGACCCATTTTAGGCCGCGGTCATAGACATGCAGCATGCCGGAGAAGGCTCTCTCTGATACCCTATAGAACCGGCTCTGCTGGCCCTCGGGCGTGTGCCTGAGAAATCGGCTGCACATCATTGGGGTGAGAGTCAAAGAAACAAACCCGGAAAATAATACGGCCACACCGATGGCCACGGCAAATTCCTGAAACAACCGACCAATGATACCGCCCATGAATAACACCGGGATGAACACCGCGGCTAGAGAGATGGTCATGGACACGATGGTGAAACCAATTTCCTGGGCGCCGTCAATCGCCGCAGTGAACTTATCCTTACCCATTTCCATGTGCCGGACAATATTTTCCAGCATGACGATGGCATCATCGACCACAAAACCGACCGACAAAATCAAGGCCATCAAAGATAGATTGTCCACGCTGTAATTCAGGAGATACATGAACATGAAGGTCCCGATTAGGGACATCGGGATGGCCAGACTGGGGATGATGGTGGCTGTCAGTTTTCGTAAAAACAAAAAGATAACCAAGACAACCAGGCCCAGTGCCAGAATCAGGGTAAATTTGACTTCATTCACCGAATCTCGAATGGACTCGGACCGGTCATACAGCACATGAAGTGAGGCGGAGGCCGGAATCTGCATCCGGAAGGTCGGCAACAACTTTCTTATCGCCTCGGCGATCTCTATGGTATTCGTTCCGGGTTGCCGCTGAATGGCCAGAACCACAGCCCGTTTGTCGATGTACCAGGCCGCGGTTTTGTCGTTTTCCACGCTGTCAATGGCCTCCCCGATGTCGCGCAGCCGGACCGGCTGGCCTTTGCGGTAGGCTATGATGACGGGTTTGTACGCTTCCGCCTCGTTCAACTGCCCGGTGGCCTTGATGGTGTAGGTTTTGTGCCGGCCGGAGCGGATCCCGGTGGGCAGGTTGACGTTGGCGCTTTGGATGGCGCGTGAGGCTTCATCAATACCGATACCATAAGCCGACAGGGCCGCGGGGTCCAGCCTGACCCGGACGGCATATTTCTGGGCGCCGTAAACCAGCACCTGGGCCACGCCGCTGATAGTCGAGATGCGTTGGGCCATGACCGTTTCGCCGTATTCATCAATGGTATACATCGGGAGGGTGTCCGAGGTCAGGGCCAAGAACAAAATGGGTTGGTCCGCCGGATTAACCTTTCGATATGATGGTGGGGCCGGCATGTTTTGGGGCAACTGATTCGCGGTCCGGGCAATGGCCGCCTGGACGTCCAGCGCGGCGGCGTCAAGGTTCCGGCTGAGATTAAACGTCAGGGTAATCTGGGTATTACCCAGGATACTGCTGGAGTTCATCGAATCCAGCCCGGCGATGGTCGTAAACTGCCTTTCCAGGGGAGTGGCCACGGCCGTGGACATGTTTTCCGGACTGGCCCCAGGCAGACTGGCGGTCACTAAAATGGTCGGGAAATCCACATTGGGCAGATCGTTCACCGGCAACAATCGGTAACTCTGGATGCCGAAGATCAGGATGGCGGCCATCAACAAGGTGGTCATGACCGGTCTGGTGATGAAGGTATAGGTGAAGTTCATCGCTATTAATGATCCTCAGGGTTAAGATGGGGCCATCGAATTTAGATGCAACGTGGAGGACGTAAAGAAGACAAATGATCGCGCCTGGGGCTTTTGAGGGCTGCGGAATATTCTTTTATAAATTCCTTGTTCACCTTGCTCCAGGCGTCCCAGGCGGGTAGCTGGTTAGTGAACATTCTTGTCGCCGGCGCCCTGGGTTGGAGGCTTGGCATTCTTGATTTCCACTCGGGCCCCAGGGATGAGACGCAGTTGCCCCTCGGTGACCACAGTCTCGCCAGGCTGGACACCCTTATCGATAACCGATTCCCGACCTTGGGTTTTTCCGACCACCACCGGTCGCACTTCCACGGTCTGGTTGGGTTTGACCACAAAGATAAATTCTCCTGATTGCCCGGTTTGAACGGCCTGCGAAGGAACGACCACGGCGTTGGGCCGGGAGGTAAGTCGAAAGGTGACATTAACAAACTGACCCGGCCAGAGCTGCTTCTGTTCGTTAGTGAATTTCCCCTTCAATCTAATAGTCCCGGTTTTGGTGTCAACGGCGTTGTCGATGAAGGCGATAACCCCTTCAAATGGCGGATCTTGACTTTGGGGTGGTTTGGCCTCCACCTTAAGCGGCCCCTTGGCCATAAATTTCATGATTTCCGGCAGATACTGTTCCGGTACCGCGAAATTCACGTAAATTGGCTGAATCTGATTGATCACGACCATCGGGTTGTCTTCATTGTTCTTGATCATATTTCCGGCATAAGCGCTCAAGGATCCCGTTTTGCCGGTGATTGGCGCATAAATGTAGCAATAGCTTAATTGCAGACGAGCGTTATCGATGGTCGCCTTGTCGGCCTTGATGGCCGCCATCAGGGCCTCATAATTGGACTGAACCTGATCTAACTGCTCTTTGGCGATGGCGTGGGAGCTGAAAAGTTTGGTGTACCGGCGTAAGTCTTCTTCGGCTTTCTTAAGCAAGGCCTGATTCCGGTCCATCTTGGCCAGAGCCTCCTTTAAGCCGGCATCACCGGGCCCAGGGTCCAGGGTAAAGAGCAAGTCACCCTGCCTGACAAACTGGCCCTCCTGGAAATGAACCTTCTTGAGTTGTCCGACCACCCTGGACTTGATCGACACGGTGGTCAGGGCCTCCACATTTCCGATTGCTTCCAACTGCACCGGAACGGTCTTGGAAATAGCCTGGCCGACCTTCACCGGGACCGCGTCTGGGGCCATCTTCTTCTTCTGGTCGGTTTTTTCGCCGTTGCAGGCAGCGATACAGCTCAGCCCGACCAGCAGCAGACTACATGCCGCCCAAAATGAATAGTGGCTGACCCTAAGTCTATTCGAGCTACAATGTTTCATGGATTCCATTTTTTGATCTCAGGTTGATTTTCGTTGGCTGCGCCGAAGATGGGGATGCCGGGGATACTGCTAAGGCCTGGTCGAGTCCGGCGACGTCCCATGGTGAATGCCAAACCGGAGACTTCATATCAGGTTTGATTTAATTTTTCAAGTGACTATCCTGGCTGGGCACAGGCCGACAGTTAAATCGGACTGTTTCTTTTAGCAGTTTTGAAGAATGCAGGTAGTGCCGGGAGTCAAAAAAGTTCAACTAATTAAGATGAGATGGCTTTTGTGATTCTCCTATATTTCTCAAATATATTCAAATCTCCAGCCGGCCGAATCAGATCAGGCAACAGCAAGCAGAACTCAGATTGAATAATCAGGTAATTGAACTGCGCTTAGAACCCCGCGGGTAATTTGGGCCGGTTCCCAGGCACCAAGACTGAGGCTATTTTAAAACATAAATTTTAAACGTTTGTTTGAATTTGTCAACACTTTTTCTACCGACAATGACCCGACCACGCAAAAATAAAAATAATAAATCAGGCTGTCGTTATTTTATCGGAACAATAGGAAATAAACACTACATCTTCGCTATGCACCTGGGGTGATGACGGATTCTAATAATTCATTTGGGTTTTTTCCATTGACTGTCTTAAGGTAAACAATTAAGTTAGATTTGGATTCAACATCTGGGCCACAGCCGACCTGAAAATTTCCGGCAGGTGATCAGAAACAGCACAGAGCAAAATGAGGTCAGGGGCAGCTTCTTCTTTGGTCAAGGAATGCTTGAATTAGCTTCAATTAAAAGGTGTTAATATTTTGACGGGAGGCACAAATGCAAAAGTTTTTGTTTATCATGACAAAAGGCTTTGAAAAGTCCGGCGGGGCCACCCGGGCCATGCAGTTTGCCGCCATGACGGCCCGCAAGGACCTTCCGGTGGACGTCTTTCTAATTGACGACGCCATTCATTGGGCTCAGCTAGGCCTGGCCGAAGGCATCAGATCTTCCACCGGAGAACATATGAAAGACCTGTTGGATGAACTGGTGAGCAAAAAAGCCACCATTCATGTTTGCAAAGCTTGCGCCGATAAACGGCTGGTTTCATCGGATGATCTCATCCCTGGGGCGAAGATTTCCGGGGCCCCATTGTTGGTTGAGATGATGACCAGTCCTGAGTATCGGGTCTTCACCTTCTAAGAACTGGAACGACACCTCAGCTATCGGCAATTATGGTTGCCCGAGATCATGGCTTGCCGATGGCCGCGTGTTTTTCATCGACTAGCCGGCAGCAGGTCCCTCTGAAAGCGACAAGTGTATCCGGGAGCACTATTGTCAAAGGTAGAACCGGCGAGCCGCAGGTCATCACGGCGAATTGGGCAGCTCCCCGCAGCTCAGACAGTCTCGTGGCTCCATAGGCGCGGCCAGGAGGTCCCATTCTAACCCATTTTTATTAGGAGAATTCTTTCTTGGATGCTTTTGAAGGGCTTCTCATTGAACAACGGCCAGGCCGGATGGTTTCCTCAAGGGCTTTGGTGCGGCGGACCGGCACGGCCATCCAGGATAAAATGAGACTACACAGAAAGGCCATAGCCATCTATTTAGTGGGGCTAGGCCTGTTCCTGGGCGGGCGGTTGGCCGCCTATTATTTAGCCCATGGACACTTTGAACTCTTGCCTTGGGACAGTGGCTGGTATGCCAGCATCGTTGAGTTTGGCTACCAGTACAATGGGGACCCCAAAATTCAACAGAATGTGGCCTTTTTCCCTCTTTTTCCATTACTCGGAGGTCTGGTCAAGTCTATATTTGGATTGGGCATCGCGCACAGTCTCCTGCTGACCGCGTTTACGCTCTCCCTGATAACAGCCGTGATGCTGCATCAAATATTCGCCAAAGCGTGTGGGCTGGCCAACCCCGGGATTGCTCTTCTTTTCTTCTTTACCAACCCGTTCAGCCTGTTCCTTTTTTCCGGCTACGCCGAGTCGGCCTGGATCTGCTCCATCGTGCTGGCGATTTACTTTCTTGAAGTCAAAAAGAACTATCTGGTGTCAACGATTTTCATTAATCTGGCCTCGTTATCCCGGCCTTACGGAATCCTGGTGGCGGCTATTCTGTTTATCTACCTGGCCCGGAGGATCTGGACCTTGTATCGTGTTGAGAAACAACTGACTGCGGCCAGGATTGAATTAAAGAACCTGTTCATATTTTTGCCTTTAACGGCCGTAGCCATGCTTTGCTACATGATTTACTTGGGGATTAAGTTCCATGATCCTTTGGCCTTCATGCATGTCCAATCCGCCTGGCACAAGGATTTGTCTTCACCCCTCAGTCAGTTACTTCACCTGAATTTCTTGAAGTACATAGTCCGGGCATTG
>JADFXK010000212.1 GCA_015233625.1 Deltaproteobacteria bacterium
TGCCTTAAGGCCAAGGTACTTCAACTATGCGACAATTTTCAGTCGAAGTTGGGTTGGCTTATAGGTAACATGTACTCGCGTGTCGGCACTCAAGACTGGGTTCCGGATAATATGAATAAGAAAGAATTTGAACAATGGATAGATAAAACACTAGGGGAAAGATACATATGGGTTAACCCTGATAAGCATATCCATTTAATGAAGGAACTAGAAAAAAGAGATATTAATACGATCACTCAAGACGACGCGTTGGAAATGCTTGAAGAAATTAAGATCATCCCTAAACAACAGCAACTAGTTGACCAACTTAATAATATTCTAGAAAAGGAAGGTTTTGATGACTCCGAAAAAAACAGAATTTTGTTGCACCGTATAAAAGGTGACAGGCTCATTAATTCCTTGTTGAAATAGTCCTACCGACAAGAATTTCCGAAAAAACCTGCCGCATCATAAAACTCCAACCGGCTGAAGCCCAAAAATGCCAGACCCGGTACCCCTCATCGGGATATCGGGCCTGGTTAACTCACTCTGTCTCTATCTGAGCGGTTGCCCCCGGCAAAAGGGGTCGGAGCCGCCTTGATAGCCCTTCCGTTACGCCTTCTTTTCCATCAATGCGGCCTGAGCTGCGGCCAGACGGGCAATGGGCACCCGGAAAGGCGAACAACTAACGTAGTTAAGTCCCAGCTTGTGGCAGATGGCAATGGACTTGGGATCGCCGCCGTGCTCGCCGCAAATACCCACTTCCAAATCCGGGCGGGTCTTCCGACCCAGCTCCACCCCAATCCCCATCAGTTTGGCCAACCCCTTCTCATCGATGCTTTCAAAGGGATTATCCGGCAGGATACCACGCAGGATGTAATCAATGAGGAACCCTTTTTCGGCGTCGTCACGGCTGAGGCCGAAGGTGGTCTGAGTCAGGTCGTTGGTGCCGAAGGAGAAGAACTGGGCATACTCGGCGATCTCATCAGCGGTCAAGGCGGCGCGCGGAATCTCGATCATGGTCCCGAACTTGTAGTCTACCGTCATCGCCTGTTCTTCCAGCACCTCTTTGGCCACCGCCTCAAGAGCATCGCGCTGGACCTTAAGTTCATTGACGTGACAGGTCAGCGGGATCATCACCTCGGGGTGAACATCCACACCTTCCTTGATACACAGGCACGCGGCCTCAAAGATGGCCCGCACCTGCATTTGGGTCAACTCCGGCATCATGATCCCCAGCCGGACACCTCGCAGGCCCAGCATGGGGTTGGCCTCATGAAGGGCTTCCACCCGCCTGAGGACGTGCTCATCTGCCTGGATCTTGTGTAGGATATCGTCGATTTCCTTCAGGTTTCCGGCCCGCCTCAGACGGAGCTTACTGTCGGTCAGGTCGATCATCAGCGATTCGAAGCTCGGCAGGAACTCATGCAGGGGTGGATCGATAAGCCGGATGATCACCGGCAGCCCGTCCATCGCCCGGAAAAGACCAGCGAAATCGTCCCGTTGAAAAGGCAGTAGGGCATCTAAAGCCTCACGCCTTTCGGCCGGCTGATTGGTCATGATCATTTTTTGGACAAAGGGCAGACGGTCGGTCTGGAAAAACATGTGCTCGGTCCGGCAGAGACCGATGCCCATGGCGCCATATTCGCGAGCCCGTTTAGCATCCTGAGGATAATCGGCGTTGGCCCACACGCCCAGACGGCGGAACTCGTCGGCCCAGCCAAGTAGTTTCTTCAGCCAGGGGTCGGAGATGTCGGGCACCATGGTCTCCAGCTTGCCCAGGTAAACCTCACCGGTCGTGCCATCGATGGACAGCCAGTCGCCCTCATTGATGACCTGATCGCCCACCCGCATCAGATGCTGGCTCATGTCGATATCCAGGGCCGCGACGCCGACTACAGCCGGTTTGCCGAATTGACGGGCCACGAGCGCGGCATGACTGGTCCGGCCGCCGCGGCTGGTGAGAATACCTTCGGCGGCAAACATCCCGTGCACATCGTCCGGCTTGGTCTCGGGCCGAACCATGACCACTTTCTTGCCCTCTTTCTTGGCCCATTTTTCAGCCAGGTCGGCATCAAAAGCGACGATGCCTACGGCCGCGCCGGGGGAAACGTTCAGACCAGTGGCCAGGAACCGGCCGTCCGCCTTGGCGTCCTTTTTGCCCTTAACATTGAACTGGGGGTGAAGAAAGAAGTCCACCTGCTCGGGCGTGACCCGCATCACGGCTTCCTCTCGAGTCAGTGTCCCGTCTTCTGCCATCTCCACTGCAATGCGGACGGCGGCCTGGGCGGTGCGTTTGCCGTCCCGGGTCTGGAGCATCCACAGCTTGCCGCGCTCTACGGTGAATTCGACATCCTGCATGTTGCGGTAATGCTTTTCCAATGTCTGGGTGATGCCGACGAATTGCCGCCAGGTATCAGGCATTGTCTGGGCCATATTCTCCACCGGATCGGTGATGCGGATGCCTGCCACCACGTCCTCACCTTGGGCATTGATCAGGTAGTCACCCTCGATCCTTTTTTCGCCGGTAGTGGCATTACGGGTCATGGCCACGCCGGTGGCACAATCATCGCCCATGTTGCCGAAAACCATCGTCTGGATAGTGACCGCGGTGCCCAGGGTATGAGAAATCTTAGCGGCATTGCGGTAATCAATGGCCCGTCTGCCGTTCCAAGACTTGAACACAGCTTCGGTGGATAGACGGAGTTGCTCATAGGGATCGGTCGGGAAATCGATATGGGTGTAACGCCTAAAGATTTCCTTGAACCGTTGGCAAATAGCCTTCCAGTCCTCGGCGATCAGCTCGGCATCGCTCTTGACGCCTCGGCTCTTGCGGTACTCGGTGATAACCTCCTCGAACGGCTCGTCCGGCACGCCCATGACCACGGAACCAAACATCTGAATCAGACGACGGTAGGAGTCGTAGACAAAGCGGGGGTCGCCCGTGGCCTCAATCATCCCCATGAGGGTCTCATCGTTTAAGCCGATATTCAGGACCGTGTCCATCATGCCGGGCATGGAGAACTTTGCGCCGGACCGGCAGGACACAAGCAAGGGCTTCTTGGGATCGCCTAATTTTTTGCCGGTCTTCTTTTCGATCTCAGACAGGGCGGCCAGCTCCTGTTCCCACATGCCTTTGGGAAACTTCACCCCGGCGGCCAAAAAGGCATTACACGCTTCGGTAGACACTGTGAAACCAGGAGGAACAGGTAAGCCAATTCGGGTCATGTCGGCCAGGTTGGCGCCCTTGCCCCCCAACAAGCCACGTGCGTTATCCCAGTCCCCCCCGGCGTCGGCAATGGCCTGATCTAGCTCATCAAATAAGTAAACGCATTTCTTGGTCATTTCGCATAGCCCTCCTTTTGGTGTTGATATGTATTGAAAACAAAATAGTACGAGTCAGATACCAGGAGTCATCGAGGTAGGTGACCCAGATCTCTAGATTTTGGATTTTGTGGCTGCAGACTGGACCCTATGGATCAAAAAAACCGTCTTGAATGCCACTGCGCCCGACAGACCAGCTCCCCCCAGTTCGCCTCTTATGCCGGGACGGACAAAAACCCAAAAGTGAGATTATCGTGTGTTGTCAGCAATTCTAATTTTAACATTTGAGAGACTTTCATAGAACTCCCGGAGTTTCTTGAGTTCCACATGGGTCTTGACCCTGGCCTTGATAATCTCCGGGCTAAACGGTTTGGTGACATAGTCCACCGCCCCGGTTTCAAATCCGGTGATCTGGTCTTCTTCACGATCTTTGGCGGTAATGAAGATCACCGGAATATGTTGGGTGCCAGGGTCGGCCTTTAACTTCCGGCAGACCTCATATCCATCCATTCCCGGCATTATTATGTCCAGGAGAACCAGATCGGGAGGATTATCAGAGGTGGCGATGCGCAGCGCGGTTTCCCCATTCACGGCCACTCGGGTAGTGTAATAGGGGCGCAGCAATTCAACCAAGATTCTAATATTTCCAGGTTCATCATCCACGATCAGAACGATGGATAAAGTTTGTTTTTCAATCTGGTCACTGTTTTCCTTCAACGCCTCCAAATATCTTTCGGCATCCGGATTGAATTTTTCGAGGAGCCGAGCCTGTTCTATCAAAATGGGACTAGTTTTCTCTTGATCGACGTTTAGATCCGGGTGCGACGGGGTGGCATCTTTTGATTGCTCTAAAACCCCGGCCGATTCCAAAACAGGTTGCATGCTTAGATCGAGGTCGGCCAACATCTGGTCATAATCTTGTTCACTTTTATTCTTGATCCCCATTTCGAGTTTACTTGCGGCAAGATGAACGCCATGGGCAGAAATATTTCCGGCAATTCCTTTCACCGTATGAGCTAAACGTTCCGCATCCTCGAGTTCGTCGAAAGTTATCATTCTTCTGATTTCCTCTGTTACTGACGCGTACTTCCCGGCAAAGTCACAGATAAGCTGTCTGAGTAACCGCGTATTCCCATTCAATCTATATAGCCCGGCCTTCAGGTCGATTCCTGGTAATGTATCTGGAAACTCTACCGTAGTATCTTGCTTCTCTAAGCGTTCGCTCTTGGTTTTCGCTTCTCCGCTCACCCCTCGGAGACCCGGTTTGATCCACCGCATGAGGGTTGCAAACAACTGAGCCGGGTCTATCGGTTTGCTGACATAGTCATTCATGCCTGCCGCGAGGCATTCTTCCTTTGCTCCGCTCATGGCGTGAGCAGTCATCGCCACAATGGGTAGTTCCTTAAACCGGTCATCTTGCCTGATTAAATGGGTTGCCTCATAGCCACCCATGATAGGCATTTGAACATCCATGAGAATCAGGTCGTAGTCAGTATTCGCTAGGGCGTTGATGGCTTTCCGACCGTCCTTGGCTAAATCGACCACCAACCCGGCTTCCTCCATTATCTCAATGGCTATTTGTTGGTTTATTTCGTTGTCTTCGACCAAAAGAACTCTTGCTCCTTCGATCTTCTCTTTGATTTCTCGATAATTTTCTGGTTCCAGCCAGGATTTGGTCACTGACGTTACTTCGTGGCCGAAAACCTGCATGATGGTATCAAACAATAACGATGGGCTGACTGGTTTGATCAAAAAGGCATCGGTCCCCGCCTTTTCAGCCTGCTTAATGATCACTTCCCGGTCGAAGGCCGTGACCATGATGACCAAAGGAATATGTGTCAATCCGATATCCTGCTTGATCCGCCTTGAGGCTTCAAGGCCATCCATGCCGGGCATCTTCCAATCCATCAGCACCAGATCATACGATTTACCCTGAGCTTCCCGAGCCAGTTCCTGTATGGCCGCGACACCGGAATCAGCCGTCACCGCCTCGAAGCTGAAGGACTTCAGATGATCCGCCAAAACCTCCCGGGCTATGGCGTTATCATCCACCACCAGCACCTTTAGCCCGGCCAGGTCGGTCGGGACCGTTAAGGGTGACCTCCCATCCACCGTTCCTCTTTTAAATTCCACCAGAAAAGAAAAGGTGCTGCCCCGGCCCGGTTCGCTCGCCACCATAATCTCCCCGCCCATCATTTCGACCAGGCGTTTAGAGATGGTCAGCCCCAAACCGGTACCCCCAAACTTGCGGGTAATGGACCTATCGGCTTGAGAAAATGCTGAGAATAGTTTTCCTAGCTGTTCCGGAGTCATCCCGATCCCGGAATCCTGAACCGAAAATCTGAGTCGGTAATGCTCCAGAGCATGTTCCACCAGTTCCACTTTTAGAAAAATATGTCCTGAGTCCGTAAACTTGACCGCATTATTGGCCAGGTTGATCAAAATTTGCCCCAACCTCAGAGGATCGCCCTGCAGGACGGCCGGTACTTCCTTGGCCATGGCCACAATCAGTTCGACTCCCTTTTCCGCGGCCTTGACGGATAACATGTTGGCTATCTGGTCCATGACCTCATCCAGCCGAAAATCAACGGACTCCATCTCCAGTTTGCCGGCCTCGATTTTGGAGAAGTCCAGGATGTCATTGATTAAGCCGAGCAGAGACTTGGCCGAGGTGTCGATCTTAACCATGTAATCGTGCAACTTGGACAACTGGTCGGTCTTTAGGCCCAGGCCGGAAAATCCGATGATGGCATTCATCGGAGTCCGAATTTCATGGCTCATATTGGCCAGGAACTCACCTTTGGCTTTGGCGGCCGCCTCAGCCGCTTCCTTGGCTATTCTTAGCTCACCCGTTCGTTTTCTTTCGGTCACGTCCTCCAGCATCCCCTCGATATAGAGAATCTTTTGGCTTTCATCGCGGACCGCGTGGGCATTCATGGAGACATCAATGACGCGACCATCTTTGCGGCGGGCCTGATATTCGAAATCCTTTACCACGTCTCGCGATTTGAGCAATTCCAGGACTTCAGCCCGACGGGCCGGGTCGACATAGAAGTCCCGGGTCACATTGATGAGACCGATTGGCGTTTCTTCTTCTGAATCATAACCTAGAATCCTTAAGGCAGCCGGGTTGGCTATCAGGACCCGGCCATCGAGCGTGGTTTGGAAAATGCCTTCGGTGGCATTGTCGAATATGTCCCGGTACTTCTCCTCGGCTTTTTGGCGCTCGGCCATCTCTGCGGTGAGGTTTTCATAAAGCCGGGCGTTTTGGAGAGAAATGGCCGCCTGAGAAGAAAGAATCGTCAGCACCTCGACCCGGTCGGGGGTGAACGCGGCGGTGACTTGATTGTTCTCTAAGTATAACACGCCGAACAGCTCTCCATGTTGGAGGATCGGCAAGCATAAAATGGATCGGGGCTGGTGTTTCTGCACATACGGATCTTGGGTAAACAACCCTTCGGCCGCAGCATTGTCCAGCACCAGCCTATCATTTGTTCTGGCCGCGTAATGGACAATGGCTGGAGACAACTCGACTGTATCTTCAAGGGGCAGATTTTTAAAGAATGAGGCTCCGGCATCTCCCGCGGTAATCCGGGCCTTGAGAATGAGGCCGGCGGATTCCTTCAGGATCAGACATCCTGTTTGGGCTCCGGCATTCTCGATGGCTATCCGCATCAACTGATCCAACAACTGATCCAGGACAATTTCACCGGAAATGGCTTGCGAGGCTTTCATTACGGAAGCCAAGTCGAGGCTGTCCGATCTAGTCGCCGCGGTAACCGTGTCCATAGATGTTGTTTTCGTCTCCCTGACGGGTTGATCCAAAGCGGTGGCGGAAAGCAACTCGGGATACTTCTGCTCCAAATCTCGGACCTTGACCGTAGCGCCCCAGAGTTGATAACAATGGTGCGCTTGTTTCATGTAATGACGGGCAGATCCCGGCTCGCCCAGATCTCGCCAGAACTTGGCGGCCAGCTCGTTGGCCAGGGCTTCATCCTGGATGTATTCATTTTCCCCGGCCAGGGTGATGGCCTGACGATAACATTCCCTGGCCGTAACTTCCTGACCCAAGACCCGGGCCCGTTCGGCTTCGACCAGATACCCCCTGTGTAAATGATTCATCGGGGCATGACTCGCCCATTTCTTCATTTTTTTCTGGCCGGCGGCCACTCTCTTAATGATTTTCTTTTTTTTATATTTGCCGGCATCAGGGTATC
>JADFXK010000213.1 GCA_015233625.1 Deltaproteobacteria bacterium
CCTGGCCCTGGCCAGATCCTTTTATACCTCCACCAGATTTGAATTAAACAAGGAATTTGCCCGAGAGATGTATTTGCGGGCCCACTTCCTAATGGAAAAAGTGGCCGGGTATGGTGCGGCCGGCGGGTCCTGGCCGGATTTCGTCTTTCCGCTGTCGGTATTATATTATTAGATTGCCTCGATTCGGAGGTGTTATTAATTGGGAGGCAGAAATGAATCCGCAGATTTCGCAGATGAACGCAGATGGAAGACCCACAGATGCATGCAATCATTTGCTGAGCTTTGGCCGACCGAGGCCTGAATGCAAGCCTTCGGACACAATCGTTTCGTATTTTCTAATCTGCACAAATCGGCGCAATTTGCGGATTGAATCACGGCGTTGATGTTGCTGCGCCACCTGCGGGAGAGCTGAGCCTTTTGCAGTAACCTGGTAAAGGAGTTAAGTGTGACCAGAATTGGTGTGGTTGGAATCAAAGGAAGCTGGTCTTCGGAAAAGTTGGCCGACGCGGTAGCTGAGATGACCGGCTTTAGGCTATTGATCGGCATGGATGAAGTCAGGTTGGACTTTGATTCAGGGCGGGCATTTTTCCAAGGATGTGATTTGACCGAACTCGATGCTTTGATTATCAAGAAGATCGGCGCCACCTACTCGCCCGACTTGCTGGACCGGTTGGAGATTTTGCGTTATCTCAATAGCCGCGGGTTGCCCATGTTCTCCAGACCGGGCAACATCATCGGTGTCCTGAACCGGCTGACTTGTACCGTCACCTTGCAATCGGCCGGTATCCCCATGCCTCCGACGACCATCACCGAAGATGTCGCCGAGGCTTTGAAGGCCGTCTCCGAGTATGGAGAAGCCGTGTTTAAACCTCTTTATACCTCAAAGGCCCGGGGCATGGTGGTGATCAGGTCCGGTTATGGGACGAGGGAGGCCATCGAATCTTACCGAAGCGAACATCCCTCCATGTATATCCAAAAGAAAATTGATATCCCCGGTAAAGACTTGGGAGTGGTGTTTTTGGGCGGGGAGTACTTGACCACCTACGCCAGATGCAGGGTCGCCGGCTCATGGACTACGACTACTTTTTTCGGAGGCCGGTACGAACCATATGATCCGCCGCCGGCCATTATTGACTTGGCCGGCCGGGCCCAAAGTTGCTTTGGCCTGGACTTTACTTGTGTTGACGTGGCTGAGACCAGTGCCGGGCCGGTTGTCTTTGAAGTATCTGCGTTTGGAGGATTTCGGGGGTTGGAAAAGGCTCAGGGCATTGACGCCGCCGAGAAATATGTCACCTATGTTCTAGCGAGGCTCGCATCATGGGAGAGAATGCCATCTCAGCCACTGACCTCATTAGCCGGTTGCGGACAATGTACCCGGTAACAACCAGCTTCAACCTGGTTTTTGGCGAAGTGAGGATAGCCGTAAAGACAAATCAGCCGACCCTGGTTGCGGTACTCAAAGAGTATTTCGGATCTTTCGTCTCCACTTCAGGTCCGGCCGACATTACCATAACGGCCCATGAAGCTCCCGCGCAAGCCTTTCCTTTCTCCTTTACTCAGAAAGCGCCGGATCCCGGCAAGACGAAGGTAAAGGAAGAATATGTGGAACTCGATGACGGACGAATCGTCCGCAAGCGGCTCACCGGTCTCTGCTTTGTCTTTACCGATCGGGAACACCTGGCCATCGGGCCTTGCCTGAGTAATGCCAATCAAATCGTTAATTTTATCAATAATCGCTATATCCAGTGGAAGCTGCACCGAGGCTGCTTGCTGGGCCATGCCGCGGGAGTTTCGTATCATGGCCGCGGGCTGGCCTTGGCCGGGTTTTCCGGAATGGGCAAGTCCACTTTGGCCCTGCACCTGGTCAGCCGGGGGACATCCTTTGTCAGTAACGACCGGTTGCTGATCTCTCCCAACGGCTCCGGCCTGGAGATGAACGGCGTGGCCAAACTTCCCCGGATCAATCCCGGAACCGTCTTAAATAATCCCATGCTCTCCTCCGTGATCCCGGAAGAGGAGAAAGCGACGTTTGAGTCTCTCCCCAAGGAAGAACTATGGGATCTCGAACACAAATACGATGTGCCCATCGGTGGAATTTTCGGCCCGTCGCGATTCGCCCTATCCGCACCGATGATGGGTCTGGTCATCTTGAACTGGGACCGGACCGAGGCTCCGGTGGCTGCCCAGGAGGTTCATCTGGATCGGCGGCGGGACCTGCTGGCGGCCTTCATCAAGTCGGAGGGATTGTTTTACTTGCCTCTCAACGATGGGTCCGAGCCCGACCGTTCGGCTGAGGCCTACATCGCTTTTCTGTCCCGATGCCGGGTCTGGGAGGTGCGGGGAGGCACGGATTTTTATACTGCTGCCAACATTTGTCTCCGGTTCCTTGAGACTCAATGATAACAACTCCCGGCTACAACCGGTCTGGAGAGAACTGTCATCGACGATGCTTGATGAAAAAACAGGTCGCCGCGTTAAATAACCCTAGTTAGAAAGGTAGAGACGATGGACAAGCCGAAGATCGAATTAAAGAATTCCATGGGACGCAGTGAGGTTATCGCCTACTTAGAAGGACTGGTTGAAGGTTTTAAAGCCGGGAAGATCGTGCTAGAGCAAGGCGCTCAGGTCCTCGAGATGACAGTTCCCGAAGTTGTCCAGGTGGAAGTGGAAGCAAGACAAAAGAAGGATAAGGCCAAGTTCGCCCTGGAACTAACCTGGTATCAAATCGCCGATACAGATGAATGTGACTTCGTCAAGATCTCGGCCCAAAATCCGGAGAAAGCGGCTTTAGCCGCGGGATTTGAGGAAGTCGGCGACAAAGAGCCAAAAGCTGAGCCGGAGCTGAAAACGGAGCCGAAGGTCGAAAAAGACCCCAAGGCCGGCAAAGGCGTCAAATCTTCTCCAGAGACGCCCCAACCTGAGAAAGACATCAAACCGATGACCGGTCCTTGTAAACCCGCCTGAACCAAGATTACTGCTCCTCGGCTTTGGCTGTGATTCTGAAACCAATCCCGGCCGAGGCGTTCTTTTACCTTCGAACTGCCTGCCGATACCCTGTGCCGGATAGTCTTTTTCCTGGGAGAACCTGGGAAAAGGTTTCCCGCCGGACATTGGCGGATTAGCCGGTCCTTATGATTTCATCAAATGAGAGCAGAATATGATTGATCCAGTGATTTTTAGAAAATATGACATCCGGGCCGTAGTGGATAAAGAGCTTGATGATACCGGGGTAATCAACCTGGGTCAGGCCATGGGGACATATTTCCAAACCAGGGGTGTGCCCAGGATCACCTTAGGCCGCGATGGCCGGTTGAGTTCCGACCGGTATGCCGCCTTGTTCACGGAAGGGTTGATCAGCACCGGGCTGTCTGTAGCCGATCTCGGACTGGTCACCACCCCGATGCTCTATTTTTCTGTTTATGCCCTGAAGCATCCAGGCGGCGTGATGATCACGGCCAGTCACAATCCCGCCCAGTACAATGGATTTAAGATCTGTGTCGGTCCCCATGCCATGATGGAAGCTGAGATTCAAGCCATCCGGGCCCTGGCTCACCGGGGTGACTTTTACAAAGGAAAAGGGACCGTCGAACAGGTTGACGTGGCTCCGGCCTATCTGGAATATCTCCTGAACAATATTGATATTCAGCGGCCGGTGGCCATCGGCGTCGATACCGGTAACGGCTCGGTCGGTCCCATCGCCCAGGCCGTCTATGAGGGTCTTGGGTTACAGGCCAGGCACATCTATGCCGACGTGGATGGTCGGTTCCCGAATCATCCACCGGATCCCACCATCCCCAAGAATATGAAGGATCTCGGCGCCCTGGTCAAGCAGCATGACCTGGAGGCGGGTCTGGGTTTTGACGGCGACGGCGACCGCGTTGGAGTGGTGGACGAGACCGGCCGGCTTATTTATGGGGACAGGTTACTCCTGATTTTTGCCAGAGAGATCCTGGCCCGACGGCCTGGGGCCGCCATCGTGGGTGATGTTAAGTGTTCCGATAGTCTTTTCCGCGAGATAGAACAACGTGGCGGCCGGGCTACGATGTGGAAGACGGGCCATGCCCTGATCAAGCATAAGATGGAAGAAGAAAAAGCCGCCCTGGGCGGGGAGATGAGCGGGCATATCATCTTTGCCGACAGATATTTTGGTTTTGATGATGGGATATATGCCGCGCTTCGGCTGGTGGAGATCCTGGCCCGAGACAGTCGCCCCTTATCCGAATACCTGGCTGATGTACCGGAAGGATATATTACTCCGGAAATACAGATTAGTTGCCCTGACAGACTCAAGTCGGCTGTGGTCGCGGAGGTGCGGGAGGCCCTGCGCCGGGATTATCAGGTTAATGATATTGACGGGGTCAGAGTCGGTTTTGAACACGGCTGGGGGCTATTGCGGGCGTCCCAGACCATGCCGAAAGTAGTTATGCGCTTCGAGGCGGATACGGAGGAAGAACTCAATCGGATCAGATCGATATTCGAGTCCCAGGTCATCCAGGTCATCCAGGCCGTCGCCTGATCGCTACCGGCTCAATTGGCCTTTCCCCAGCCCGGAACGGGTTGGTTCGGTTTGATTGAGCACCGGTCGCAAGACAAAAGAGTTCTTCAATGGTCGGGATTCTTGTTGTCTTGAATTTGTCGTTCGGTGTCGTGGTGCCCTGGACATGGGCATCGATATTGGAGCCTTTCCGATGGGCTTGAGGCCCCCTTAATCTTGATCCTTCCTTGATCATTGCCGTGGATGAGCGTATAGAACGCAGAAACGGTAAATAGATCAGGGCAAAGCCTTCGACCTCGGCTGCAAAGCCGCGGCGTAACAAGACGTAATCAGATCGTCAACTCGTTTCATTGAAAATGCCACGGCCGACCAGGGCTTGTTAATCAGGTTCTGGTCGGCCGTTTTTGTTCTTTGGGGCTGGGTGGGCGTTCAAGTCCAAACATGGCCTTATCCGATTATTGCCGTTAGATTTCGAAACCGATCTGGGCGCGAATTCTTTAAGGGTTACTTCCATGTTGCACCTAAGGATTAACCATGTTAATATATTCAGCATGGGGGTGGTGTATCTCGCGTTGGGTGTCACAGATGGGCCGGCCTTGATGTGACCGCGTACAATCCCGGAGCCTGGCTGCTAACCTGAGTTCGACGAGTTCTTGGTTGAATACCAAAAAATTAACCGCAGATTTCTCAGATTTGCGCAGATTAAAAAATACAAACTGGTGAGTCCCTTGGATCGGAATCCAACCTACTGATGGTATTGAGCACTCTAATTCTTTTACGAGCCTCTCCAATCTGCGTTAATCTGAGAAATCTGCGGTTGCACTTCTTGTAGTCAGGTCTAAAAACTCGTCGAGTTCAGGTTTAGAAAGGCTTTGGGATGAGTAACTATGGCCGATTTTATCGTCCAATTCCGGCCCTCTTTTTGGCCTTGACAGGTTGGGTCTTATGTGGCAGAATAGAAGCAATAATTTAACAAATTACGGGAGTTAAATTCTTTTTCCGAATTATCCACCAGAACTCAGCGGTTAGAAGGAGACAAAAATGAGTGTCAGCGTAAAAGAGTTGGAAATAAAGCTGCGAGAACTGCACCCTGAAATCCGCAAACATGGTCTGACCTTGGCCTTAAGTTTTGATAAAGAAAAAGACGCCTGGGTCGTGGGATTGTGGAAAGGGGATCATAGCCTGACTACTTACTTAGACGCAAAGGACGCGGCATCTTGTATTGAAGGAGTTCAGTGCATCTATCTGGGCGTTCAAATCAGTCAGTTTATCAAGAATTTTGAAGCCTGCTAATTAATGATGCACGTAGCATTTTTCGCCGACCTCCGGGCGGAGATGCTGTGTGCATCCTCTCCCTATTCGCATTTTCCTCCAATGATGTTCCTGAAAGTCATCCTTTTCTCCCCGAGAAACCTGCCCCGGCGGCACCCGGTATCAAGATAAAATGCCTTGATTAATTAATCTGATTGGGATAAAAAGATAGTTCCCAGACCGGGTCGGAACTGACTTCCGGCGCCGGGTCGGGGAGGCCGTCTCGAATCCGGCCGACTTGCCGTTTTCATCCCTTGTTGAGCTCTTGACCGGCCATCAATCCGGCCGAAAAGACATCCATCACCAGTTTACCGAAAGGAGTCATGGCTATGAGAAGAGAATTGCACCTAACATGGCCCACCGGATGGCTTATCCTGGTCATGATGATCACGATGGCCTGGGTGGGGCCGGCCGTCGCAGAAACGGGCGTGACCGACAAAGAGATCAGAATCGGACAATGGGGTCCCCAGACCGGACCGGCCGCCTTGTGGGGCGCGGTGGCGCGAGGGACTGACTGCTACTTCAAAATGCTCAATGATGAAGGCGGGATTAATGGACGGCAACTAAAGTTGTATCTCCGAGACGACGGATATCAACCTCCCCGGACCAAAGCTGCGGTCAAAGAGCTGGTCGATCAGGTCGGAGTGTTTGCTTTTGTCGGGGGTGTCGGTACCGCCTGCGGGATGGCCGTCAAGGATTTTTTGGCCGAGAACAAAATCCCCTGGATCGGGCCGAGCACCGGATCGACCAATTGGACCTCACCTCCGTCGAAATACCTCTTTGCCCTTTACCCCAACTATGTCGATGAAGCCGCCATCTTGACCCATTATGCGGTCGAGACGATGAAAAAGAACAAGCTGGCCATTTTTTATCAGAATGACGATTACGGCAAAGAGGGGCTGAAGGGGGTCAAGGCCCAACTGAAAAAGTACAACCTGGACCTCCTGGCCGAAGTGCCGGTAGAGGTGATGGAAACCGACCTGTCTTCCCACTGCCTTAAACTGAAGGAATCTGGAGCGGATACGGTCATTCTGTGGGTCTTGCCCAAGCACGCCGCCATGATGCTCGGAGCCTCGGCCAAGCTGGGCTATAAGCCACAGTTTATGTCTTCCAGCACCTTGAGCGACGCCCCGATGATGAATCAGATCACCAAAGGGCTCTGGACGGGAGTAATTTTTACCAATTTCGGTTTGCCGCCGTCCTCGAAAAATCCTCTCATGGTTAAGTATCATGCGGCCCAGCAAAAATATGCCCCCAGTGAGCGCTGGGGAGTCTTTTTTTATGCCGGATTTCTGTTTGCCGAACCGTTGGTGGAAGCGATCAAAAAATGCGGCCGGGACGTGACCAGGGAGAATCTGATCTCCAAACTGGAGACCCTGAATAAATTCGAAGGAATTTCCGGGCCCATCACCTTCAGCCCCACCCGGCGGCAGGGACTCCGGTCGGTTTTCTTAGGTAAGTGCCTCCCAGACAGTCAAGTTGAAGTCCTGTCCGGCTGGATTACCTCGGAGATGCCGCTTTGAGGGTTGCGCGTTACGGGTCAATGTCATTAACTTAAGGATTCTGAGCGTATTTTTAACCATGTCCCCAGGGTGGCGCTTCGCTGACCCTGGGCTATATTGGGTAACCCCTCCGGGGTATTAGGATGGTGGCCCAACTTAAG
>JADFXK010000214.1:0-6726 GCA_015233625.1 Deltaproteobacteria bacterium
ATTCCAGGGTATTATCCCCTAACCGATGAGGCCTCCAATGCTTTACTTAAGACCCTGGAAGAACCGCCCCAAAACAACATTTTGGTCTTGACCGCCGTGGACCGGAGAAAGGTCCTGGCCACCATCGCCTCGAGGTGTCAACAGATCCCCTTTAATCCTCTTTCAGAGACCCTGGTGACGGAATTTATCGCCGAAAAGTATAAGCTGAATCTTGACCAGGCCAGACTCAGCGCCTTGATGGCCTCGGGAAGTCTTAAGCGGGCCGGGATTTTTGCCAAAGCTGATTTTTTTAGCTTGCGGGAGGATTTTGTCGCCTTGATGTCGCGACCGGGCCGAACTGAGCTGGGTCTGGTGTTCTCCCTTTCCAAGCGATTGTCTCAGCTTAAAGACGACCTGGATGACTTTTTTTACCTGATGAAACTTTTGTACCGGGACGAGCTAGTCTTAGTGGATGATGGCGCCTCGGCCGGAATAACTAATTTTGATCACCTGGAGGTCCTCCAAAAGCTGGCCCGAGACGAGCCGGGCATCCGGATATTTGACAAACTAGACCGGATAAACAAGGCGGAACGGGCCATTCTTCGGAACGCTAATCGACAACTGGCCCTGGATACATTACTGATCAGTCTATTAGCCACACCGTGATCACGCCGGCCTGGCACCGGATCTTGATCCGGTCAGCCCAAATCGTGATACCGGATTTTTTCGTCTCCGGAAAAAGTAACGATGTTATATTCATTATGGCCCTGAGCCTGATGATCAATTTTGATGATAAGACGTTCAAAGACTTCTGAATGTCATACGCTCCTTTAGGGAGTCCCGATTAAGGTGACAAATATAGAGGTGCGACCGCACGGCCCGGCCGTGTAGCCGTGTTCATGTGAAAAGGTGAGACAAAAATTATGATCGATTCTGATGACAACAATTCGGTGGAATTTATCGACGACCAGACGGTGGAATCTACCGACTACGACCCGGTGGAATCCAATGACCACCAGCCTGTGGCATGCACTGCCTGCCATGAAACCAATTCTGACCTGATCACGGAACTCCATCCGATGCAGAAAATTGTCTGGATCAGGTTTCGGCCACGGGGCAAACTCTACGCCTTTGACCCGGTTGATCTTGAACTGAAGAAGAGTGACCAGGTTATCGTCCAAACCGAGTACGGTCTGGCTTTGGGAGAAGTTTCCGACACTCCAGGTAGTTACATCCCCAATAAAGCCCTGGCCAAGGTGGTCCGGCCGGCTACCCCGGCTGATATCGCCCAGGCCGAGAAAATGCTGGCCAGGGAACGGATTGCTTACGATTTTTGTATGGAGCGGATCAAAGAACGCAACCTGCCGATGAATATGGTCTCGGTGGATGCTTTTTTTGACGGCAGCAAAATAATCTTTTTTTTCACGGCCGAGGGTCGAATCGATTTCCGAGAACTGGTCAAGGACCTGGTCCATCGGTTCCATACCCGGGTGGAAATGCGTCAGATCGGGGTTCGAAATCAGGCCAAGATGGTCGGGGGGCTGGGAAATTGCGGTCGGGAGCTTTGCTGTGCCACCTTTTTAAACACCTTTGACCCTATCTCCATCAAGATGGCCAAAGAACAGAATTTGTCATTGAATCCAAGCAAGATCTCCGGAGCTTGCGGAAGATTAATGTGTTGCCTGACCTATGAGTACAGCACCTACCTGGACGCCAAAAAGGGTTTGCCCAAATTCGGCAAAAAGATCAATACCCCGTTGGGGATGGGCAAAGTCATCAGGCTGAATGTCTTGGCCGGGAAGATTACGGTGGAACTGGAATCCGGGAAAGAGGCGGAATTCTCAGCGGAACAATTAGCCACGGCCTTAGAGCCGGAGGCGCAGGTGAAGCCCGAGAAGCCAGAGAAACCCGAGAAGCCCGAGAAGCCCGAGAAGCCGGTGAAACCCGATAAACCGGAGAAGTCGGATAGATCGGAAAGGCCTGAGAAGCCGGAGAAACAGGAGAAGTCCGAGAAGGAAGAAAAAAGGCCCGGAAAGAAAAGGGAGGACAAATGAACCAGCATTTTTACGTCACCACACCTATTTACTACGTGAACGCCCGGCCCCATCTGGGCCATACTTACACCACTGTGGTGGCAGACACGATTAAGAGATATTATCAGTCATCCGGGATAAATGTCTTCTTCCTGACCGGGACCGATGAACACGGCGACAAAGTGGTCGAGGCGGCGGATAAGGAGGGGCTTCCTCCGCAAGAGTATGCCGATATGATTAGTGGTGCGTTTCGCGCCACCTGGGACAAGATGGGGATGCTGGCCGATGATTTTATCCGGACGACGGAAGAACGCCACAAGCAAGTCGTCGTCCTATTTCTTCAACAAGTCTATGATCGGGGGGATATTTATTTCAGCCGGTATGGCGGCAATTATTGTTTTGGATGCGAGCGATTTTACCTGGACCGGGAGTTGGTCGACGGCAAATGTCCAGATCACCAGGTGGAACCCCAGTATATCGAAGAAGAGAACTATTTCTTTAGAATGAGCAAATACCAGGACTGGCTGATTTCTTACATCAAAGAAAATCATGATTTCATCCGGCCGGAGCGTTACCGCAACGAGGTTTTGTCTTTTTTGAGTGAGCCGCTGGAAGACCTGTGTATCTCTCGGCCGAAGACCCGCCTGACCTGGGGGATCACCCTGCCGTTTGATGATCGTTTCGTCACCTACGTCTGGTTCGATGCCTTGATCAACTATATTTCCGCCCTGGGTTATCCCGACGGGGAACTCTTCCGGACCTATTGGCCCCAGGCCAACCATGTCATCGCCAAGGACATTCTGAAACCCCACGCCATTTTCTGGCCGACCATGCTCAAGTCCGCCGGAATTGAACCCTATCGCCGGCTCAATGTCCATGGTTACTGGAATGTGGAAAGCCAGAAGATGTCCAAGAGTCTGGGGAACGTGGTCGATCCGTTGAGCCTGATGGACACCCTGGGGTTAGACGCCTTTCGCTATTTTTTGCTCCGGGATATGGTTTTTGGATTAGATTCAAATTTTAACCACGAGGCGGTGATTACCCGATATAATTCCGACCTGGCCAATGACCTGGGAAACCTGTTATCCCGGACCCTGACCATGGCCGTCAAGTACTTTGACGGGGTCATCCCCGAGGCCGGGACGGACAGATCCGCCACTGACGGCGAGCTGATCGCCACGGCTCTGGCCGCGACCAGGGACTACCGGATGTTCATGGAAGATCTGACTTTTCACCGGGCCATGACCGCAGTTTGGGAAGTGATCCGCCGGTCTAATCAGTATATCGTGGAAAGTGAGCCGTGGGCCCTGGTCAAGCAAGGAAATCGCCCGAGACTGTCCGCGGTCATCTATAATTGCCTTGAGGCATTAAGAACAATTGCCTGTATGGTTTATCCGGTGATGCCCCAAACTGCGGAAAAGATTTTTGCCGCGCTGGGTCTGGATCCGGAATTGGTCAGGTCGGGATTGGCTGGCTCAGGTGACTGGGGGAAGCTCCCCAGCGGGTTAACCGTGAACATGCCCGAGCCTCTGTTCCCCAGGATCGAAACCAAAGACAAGCCGGCTCCCCAGGTGACCCAGAAGCAACCGCCTAAGCCGAAAAAGGAGAAGAAAATCAAAAAAGTTATAGAACCACCCGCCGAGATTACGATAGAGGATCTGCAAAAAGTGGACTTGAGACTGGCTCAAGTCATTTCGGCCGAACGGGTGCCGGGCGCGGATCGATTACTTAAGCTGGAGGTGGAAGCCGGGGGCAGGCGAACGGTCGTAGCCGGGATGGCCGAGTATTACACTCCGGAAGAGATCACTGGTAAGTCCGTCGTCTTGGTCGCCAACCTGAAGCCGGTCACCCTCAAAGGGATTGAGTCCCAAGGGATGATTTTGGCCTCCGAAAATGATCAGGGTCGCCTGTCGCTCCTGACTCTGGACGGCGCCGGCAAACCTGGAGCCCGGGTCCGGTGATGGTGTCTTGACGGTGATGGTGTCAGGACGGGTCCGGTGACGGTGTCATGAAGGATACGGTGACGGGGTGCCATGCTGGGTCCGGTGATGTCATGAGGTGGGAGTCATTATCCCCTGGGCGGCCGCTCTGGGGATATCGGGCAGCTGCTCTGGGGGTATGGATGAAAGAAACTCTTGGCCAGGCAGTCACCAATGTGTCCAGGACCAGAACGCTTGGGCCGTTAGTATCGTCGTGTCTGGTGCCGGAGGATCCTGCGGGTATGGTTCCGGGCGTTCTGGATGGTGCATTGGTGATATGCTGGTGATTTTTGTGATGGTGTGATCCCGGTTAGGAGATTTTTGGGGTGGGTCGGGCAGCCGGGCGAAGTGTCTTCACACTATCTATGGCGAATGCCTAACTGCACGGCCAAGGGGCACCGCATTGTCCTGTGATGGACCCCTCTGAGTTGCTAAGTGAAGTCGAAGGATCCGAAAATCCATTGCTGAACCCATTGAGCGTAGTTTTTTTGGATCTCTCGTGGTGCTGCCTCTTTATCTTCAATTTCGTACACCCATCGCGACACCAAGTTATCCCCCGCGACCAGTTTGTCCACCTCCTCACGCAATCGGTCAATATGCTCCCAAAGCTGCTTAGCTGAGATACTCGACAGGTATCCAAGATCGGCACTCTCATGCGCGATGAAGTTCCTTGCTTCTTTGGCTTCTTTGAGCAGTGCGATATCCGCTGGGGTGAATTCCGGGAAGAGTTTGAGCTCGTTGATCGTTTGTCCAAGCATATTGTCCTTCAACGATTGCATAAACGCCATGGTTGCCGAGGAATCATCATATGCTTTGTAATGGTATACCTGTTTGGCGATACGCAACACAAATTGGCACTTCGATTCAAAGGCGTTCGCCAGATAGAGAGCCTTTCCAAGAGCTAAAAAGAAGGCGTCCAGCAACTCAGGCTCTTTTGGCGGAAGGTAACCAAGCGACCATCCCAATCTTAATACTCCATGTTCTTAATCACTCTACCCACACATAGCGGGAATAGTAAGTGGTGGCGGGCTGATATGCTACCGGAAACCACAGCATTCCACCAGCGTGTCTGGCTTGACCGAAGTGTTAGACCTTGCTGTATTGCCTGAGTATTCGTTTTGATAATGAGTCAAGGTCCTGATAAATAGTCTCTTCCGTTATGCCCAAGTTAAATAACGCCTTGAGAACATTATTTCTTACCTTGGCTCCCTTAATTGTAATCATTGCAATTTCCTGAAGCTTAAGATCCGCTTTAGAAAAGATTTCGTCAATGCTGTCTGTTGAGCTGCCATGAATAGTAAAACAACCTTGTTGAGCCCTTATCCTGGAGTTACTCAACGGCGGTTCTATGGCCATAGGGAATTCAGGGAGTTTAAAGGAATTAGACGCATCTAGTGCGGCCGGAAGGTATGAGTCGAGATCAAGTTTAGAGCCTCCCGGCATCTCGACAGTCTTGTTTCTCAACTCACTCGGACAATATATTCCGTAGCTTCCATTGGTGCAGATCTCATTTAGAGTACAAGGATTCATCAACCACACAACCCGTTCATCTTCACTTTCAGGATTTTTTTCGAGTGCGAAATAAAGTGCAATCAATGGTGACTTTGTCCAATCGAGAAGCCTTGTCGGTAATCCATGATGCTGCATAAGCGAATAAAGTTCCCATGGTTCATAGACACTCGGCCCCACAATACCCTTGTAGGCAACAAGAAATTCGTGGACCAATGAACCTTCAACATCTGGAAGCTTCCTCCAAATTAGACTTGGAATCGGATTATATGCTGAGTTATCTACGCCTCTATACCATAGATACTTCCACTTACGTTGATGCTTCATGACAGTATCCAAATATTTTTGAAGCGTTTTAACATCGAACCTTTCCATAGTTATTTCCCAGGATCCTGGTGCAAAGCTAAGCAAAAAGCTACAAGTCGCTAAATGGATGGCCTTAGGAGCCAAACTTGTCCGATGGCTCAGTTCCATGGTTCTTGCCGGAAAGATTGACGGGGCGAGGGGGAATCGAACCCCCGCGCTCGCTCCCACATCTTAAACGGCGAGGGTCACACCAACCCGTGCCTTCCCCTGTAGTATAGGAAACATATCACCAGATCGCCCCAGGAGCGCTATCCCCGCCACCACAAACATCACATTGATAGTTGTTTTCATATTGACCTCCATCTTCGTTGTCATCTCCACGACGACGCTTGCTTTAGCACGTGCCATCATTTGGATTATGCATGAACCCGTCAACATGAGACCAACCAGGAAATCACACGTGTCGATGAAAAACTCACCTGGATATAGGCATATCAATCAATTTGGAATTTTTTCCCATTCCCCAATATTCTCAGGAATCCCCAAGCTTGCCGTGTCAATTCCGGATGAAATCGAATAGGCATGGCCGTGCGCCAGGTCCTCTGCAGCCTGCCATGCCTCGGCGTAGCTTCCGAGACTGTCATCCATATATATCGGATGGAAACGACCGTCCTGTTCGCCGATGTAAAAAGGACCAATCCGAGTTTGGAACACATAGAGTCGCTTCATCTGTTCACTCTCCTGCTCAAATTATGTTTAGCAGATGGCTTCCGCCAAAACTCCACTTAGATTTCAGCGTAAACCCTTTTTTTCCCCCAATGACATGACTTGAGACGAATTTACCTTGAATCCGCGTCTTACAAGGTTTCTGTCTAGCCCGTCACTGGCCGCTTTACTCCGGCCAAAAATCTTTATCGATA
>JADFXK010000214.1:6835-7358 GCA_015233625.1 Deltaproteobacteria bacterium
GGTTTGAAGGCTGGGACTGTCTTTGAGCAAGGCTAACACCCTCCGGCGTTGTTCCTTTATGGTATACTTCCAACTGGTGCAACGCAGACCAGGATGAAACGTCCATTTTAGCAGATGCGCCAGTAGTACCGCCAGGCGGCTGATTAGGGCCCGCTTTTCACTCCTGCCCATACCTTCCAACTCCTCGGCCAGATGCTCGATATCGATTTCCGAGAATCTCCCTTGCCGGATTAGCTCGGCATTATTCATTGTCCAGGCATAGAAATCTCGATCATAGGATTCCGGATTCATTCTGAGTACTCCTTCCTGACCTGGTTGTCCCCGGTCATCCCCACCGGCTGCAGATCGGGCAATAGAGGGCAATTTGATTTATTGTTCAATCGACTGAATACCCCGGATAGTACTACGGCAACGTTCACAGGTCAGGGGGGCGAGACGGCTGATGATGGAATTTGGGGTCGGGCCGCGCTATAATTCAAGGGCATTTAGCCTTTTCTCGCCTGTAGGCATCTTCAGTCATGAA
>JADFXK010000215.1 GCA_015233625.1 Deltaproteobacteria bacterium
AGCGGTTCAGCCCAAATTGAAACTTTGATTCCGGCCCGGACGTGCGTCGGGAGAGCTGCCGGTCTCAAAACGTCTTCGATAGTTATGAGCTCTTTCCGGCCGCATAATACTTCAGGTCGTGGGCCACCATTTCCTGGATCAATGATTTGAAGTCAATGGTGCTTTCCCAGCCCAGAACTTGTTTGGCTTTGGTCGCATCTCCAACCATTAAGACCGCGTCCTGGAATTTGCCGAGGCCGGTGTCTGTTTCCAGATACTTGTAAGGATCCAACCCGCAGTAATCAAAAGCAATTTCCAGGCAATCCCGGACAGAATGGGTCGTTCCGGTGGCGATGACGTAATCATCGGGTGTGTCTTGTTGGAGCATCAACCACATGGCTCGAACATACTCCCGGCTGTGCCCCCAGTCGCGCCTGGCCTCCAGATTGCCCAGTCCTATTTTGTCCTTAATCCCCAGCTTGATCTGGGCGGCATGGGCGGTTATTTTTCTGGTCACAAACGCGGCGCCGCGGCGGGGAGATTCGTGATTGTATAAGATTCCGCAACTGGCGTGCAATCCGTGCCTTTCCCGGTAATACTTGGTCATAAAATAGCCGGTGACTTTGGAAATCCCATAAGGTGACCTGGGGTTAAACGGAGTCTGCTCGGTCTGGGGGGCCTCCCCCGCGTTGCCGAACATCTCACTTGAGCCGGCGAAAAAGAGCCTGGTCTTGGGGCAAAGCATCAGGATGGCGGATAGAACATTCTGAATGCCCAGGATATTGATTTGGGTTACGGCAAACTCTTCCTCTAAAGACGATCCGACCTGACTGTAGCCACCCAGATGGTAACACTCGTCTGGGCGGGCCTTCTCCAAGGCCGCAAATATGCTGGGAAAGCTTTCCAGGGAGCCGTAATGTAGTTGTACCTTATCCAATACCTGGCTGAGGTGACCAAAGCGGTGTTCCGGGTGCTCATCAGCCATCCGACGGACAAAGCCATGGACCTGATAGCCCTGGGATAGCAAAAGTTCGGCCAGATACGAACCATCTTGCCCAGATATTCCCGTGATAAAGGCTTTTTTCACTTTTGATCTCCTATGATCAACCAGCGCTCGACGGCGAGTTTTTTGGTTTCATCATTAGCAAACGACCCCGTTTTCAACAGCTTCCCGTGCCAAGGAATTAGCAATCCGTTTCGTGTTATCCAGTTCTTGGGGAGTCATGATGAACACGTCCAAAGAGAAGGTTGGATGCCTGAACAATCTATAGATGTCCAACTCGATCTCTCGCTTGGATTTTGGTCCAGAATATACCACGACCAGATCAATATCGCTTTCCAGGCCCGCCATACCTTTGGCTCGGGAGCCGAATAGAATTATTTGCTCGGGCTTAATTGCTTCAGCAATTCGTTGAACCACACTGCCGACCAGTTGGTCCTCTTGTCGGATAGACGCCGGTTCACTCGTCATCCTTGCCCTTCCTTCATTTCTTACTGCATCGCCTTCATCTCACCCCAGTTGGGGCCAGCCTTCAGATCCACCACTAAAGGGACGGCCAGAGTGCAGACGTCTTCCATGGAATGTTTGACTAGTGTCGCGATCTGTTGGAATTCCGGTTCCGGAACCTCGAAAACCAGCTCGTCATGGACTTGCATGAGTAACTTTGTTTTGAACTTATGTGTAGATAAGGCGGTAATGACGGCGATCATGGCCTCCTTGATAATATCTGCCGCACTGCCCTGGATAACGGTATTGAAGGCCATTCGTTCGGCGTTTTTTTTGATAGTATGGTTGCGGCTGGTGATCCCGGTGATGACCCGTTTGCGGTGCCTCAGGGTGGTGACGGCCCCGGTCTGCTCGGCCGCGGCAATGACTTTTTCGGTAAAGGATTTGACTCCTGGGTATTGCGCGAAATAGTCTTCGATGTATTTGTTGGCCATAGCCGGAGTGATATGCAATTCCTTGCTCAGACGAAAGCCGCTCATACCGTAAATAACTCCGAAGTTGACGACCTTGGCTAATCGGCGCATGTCGCCGGTAATATCCGGGGGCTTAACCTTAAATAGTTTTATGGCTGTGGCCGCGTGGATATCTCGTCCTTCCCGAAAAGCCTGAAGCAAAGTGTCATCTTGGGCGAAGTGGGCCAGAACGCGCAATTCGATTTGGGAATAGTCGGCTGATAACATCACCTGCCCTGGTGGCGCAATAAAGGCGCGTCGGATATTGTGGGGGTGTTCGTCCCCCACCGGGATATTCTGCAGATTGGGTTGACTGGAACTCAACCGCCCCGTGGCCGTTACCGTTTGATTATAAGTGGTGTGAATTCTGCCCGTGGTCGGATTTATCTCGGCGAGCAGGCCGTCGACAAAAGTGGACTTTAACTTGGCCAGTCCGCGGTAGTCCATGACTTTGGCCGGGAGGGGATGGAGAGGAGCCAACAACTCCAATACTTCTTCATCGGTGGAATAGGCGGTTTTTTTCTTGGTCTTCTTTTGTTGCGGGAGACCCAATTTATCGAACAGGATAAATCCTAATTGTTTTGATGAATTGATGTTAAAGGATTGCTCAGCCAAAAGATGGATGTCTCTTTCCAGATCACTCAGCTTTTGGTCAATTTCGGCTGAGACTTCACGTAAGTAGTCCGCATCCGGCAAAACTCCCGTAGACTCCATCTCCGCCAGAATCGGGACCAGGGGCATTTCGATCCGACGGTATAGGTCATATAAGTTCTGGGCCTGAAGCTCCTTAACCTTCTGGTCAAAATGGCGGCTGACGGCCTGCACCGCAGCACACGCCATAGGGGCAAATGTTTTGGGAGAAATATCTTGGGCTAAAGGTAAAGCCAACTGCCGGCGCGGTTGATCACCTTCTCGGGTTAACCGGTCATCTATGGCAGTGATGTCGTGTAATCTTGTTTCCGGGTCGAGTAAGTAGGACGCCACCATCAAATCGTCCAGCGGACCGTCCAGAAAAAGCTCCATTCGTCTGAGCCGTTGCCATTGAGCCTTGATGTCATGACTGGCCTTGGGTAGTGCCGGTTGCCCCAGCAGATTTTGGAGTTGGAAGAGCGAATCCTGGTCCCAAGGCCAGGGGAAATAGGCCATCTTGGCCCCAGCCATGAGGGCCAGACCAGCCGGGGTGGCGGCAGCCTTGGGACCGGGAGCACCGACACAGTAGAAGATCAATCGGTCGGCGTCACGGATGGAGTCCAGGTAAGATTTTAGTCCGGCATTGTCTTGGATTACCAAAAACTCCGGCGCCTTTTCCGGTTCTATCGGTTCGACCGGTGCGGTGGCCAACTCAGCCGCTAGCTTTTTTAGCCCCAGCCGGGAGAAAACATCCAACAGTCCCCGGTTGTCTCTGGGGCCGGGACAAAGTAACCCGGAGTCAACCTCAATCTCGGCCTGAGTCCGGATGGTCACCAGGTCTTTGGCCAGATAGGCAGTATCTTTGTGTCTGGCCAATAATTCCCGCTGGCGTTCGGGCTTGACCTGATCAAGGTGCTGGTATATGGCGTCCAGCGTTCCGAAAGACTCGATCAGTTTTTGGGCTGTCTTGGGACCGATCCCCGGGACACCCGGCACATTGTCGCTGGTATCACCGGTTAAGGCCATGAAATCGACGACTTGATCTGGCCGGACGCCCAATTTCTCGACTACTTGAGCCTCGCCGAGCCACAGGTCTTTTTGTCCGTCCCACATGAGGATGTCTTGGGAAATAAGCTGCATAAAATCTTTGTCCCCAGAGACAATGACTACTTCTTTCCCGGACGCGGCTTCTCGGGCGGCCAGCGTTCCGATAATGTCGTCTGCCTCCCAGCCGGATCGGGCCAGGTGGAAAATGCCCAGGAGTTCTATGAGTTGAAGAATGACAGGGATCTGGACAACCAGATCTTCGGGCATGGTGCTGCGGTTGGCTTTGTAATCCGGGTAAATATCTGTCCGAAAGGACGGCTCGGGAGAATCGAAGATCACTCCGATGTATTTTGGTTCTTTTTCTTTCAATATCTTTAACAACATATTGCCGAAAACCATGACGGCATTGGTCGGTGTCCCATCAGGCGAAGTGAGGTTACTGACCGCATAAAAGGCCCGGTACAGGTAGGAGCTGCCATCAATAAGGTAAACCACCTGCCGCTGCTCCGGCATGAGTTCCTCCCAGATTATTGCCGCACTTCGGCGCGACGGAAGAGTCAGGTCCGATACTTTTCAGTTCGGGATGCTAATTGTTGACCAGGACCAAGAATTCTGGATTGTCCTTTAATCCGTCGATGAATGGTTTCTGGTCCGGTTTGCCGGTGGCGGTATCGTAACGAAGAATCTGGTTAGTCAGGCGGCTGGCCACATAAAGGTATTTGTCTGGACCAAAGGCCAGTCCGGACGGCGATGACAAACCGCCCGATTTGGGACTGATGAATTCTTCTGTCTGGCCGGTTTTTAAGTTATATCTTGGAACTGCATCGCGGCCGGAACTACCGATATAAAGGTAGTCTCCCGTGGGGCTGAATAGCAGATGAATCGGCTTATCCAACTTGTCGGAAACGATTTTACCTAGATAGGCGGCTGTTTGTCCATCATATTTTTTGATACTGTTGTCATCCCGGTCGGCCACGTAGAGATTCCCATCGGGTCCGAACACGGCATCCCGGACGGCTTTCAAGCCGTTCTGTATTTGGGTTGATGACGGCACAAAGGTGCCTGGATAAAAGCTCCCAACTCCCAGGAGGGAGGAAGGCAACTTCATGGGTAGCGCCGGTTCAAAAATTGTTGATTTCGGACCATAATAGCGTGAAACAACGTTTGTATCCTGACTGGACAGGTAGAGATTGCCGTCAGGGCTGAAGATCGCGGAGAAAGGGTGATCCAGACCGGGATTAAGACTGACGGAGTGTTGGACAAAGACCTTGCCAAAATCATACTGGCCGGTACTATTCAGTTGGCCCTTAAATTGGAGTACCTGACTGTAGTCCTTGAAGGCATTGACCACGTAGAGGTTAGCGTCGGGTCCAAAGGTGAAACCGCGCAGTTCTCTCAAAGTAACATTGGCCGGAAGGCTGCCCTCATTCAGGGCCTTACCTTTTGCTGTTCCGTCCAGGCCGTAAATCAGGATGTTGTTTATTGAAGTTGAATTAGTCCCACCGCTAAAGCTGACATACCATTTGGGGTCTTCCGAAGGGTTGGCCGGGGTATCACCGCCGCCGCCGCAGGCTGCCAAGAACAACAGGGAAGTCACCAAACCGAACACCAAAAGCAACGGTTGAAGTCTTTTTCTAAGCATTGATTCCTCCAATTATATGGTCATCCGGTATTTGCACTATTCGATAGAAAAAACGAAAATTTGTCTTTTGTCTCCGGAAATCGGCAAGTCTAGCTGGAGGTGGGTCACCAACTTGAACGGTTTGGCCCCAGCCAACAAGTGGTTCACATTTGTCCCTGGACCGGCCATAATGATCAGACGACCATGGGGAAGCAAGTAGGGCTGAGAGATTGCGAACATTTTTTCGGGAGCGGCCAGGGCGCGGGCGGTGACTAACTCATGACCCGGCAAGTCCGAAGGAGGATGAAATATATCACCGTGGATAAGTCTTATTTTTTTTAGCCCGAGAAGACCGCTGACGTAACGGAGAAAGTTGATTTTCTTCGCCGAAGACTCGACTACCGTTATATCCAGATCAGGCGCCATGATTCCTAACGGGAATGATGGGAACCCGGCCCCCGCCCCTAAGTCAGCCAGGTTCGAAGCGGCCGCCAAAAAAGGAAGAATGGTCAGGGAATCTATGAAATGCTTCAAAATAATGTCTTGATCGTCGGTAATGGAAGTCAGTGACGCAATTTTATTCCATTTTTTAAGCTCAGCCAGGTAAACCATGAATCTGTCCAGGGTATCATCGGTCAGATTCAGGTCAAGACAGGCCGCGGCTCGCCGCATTAACTCGCTGTTTGTGTTCTCGGCCGGCATGAGCTATTTCCCAATGCAAAAGGAATCGAAAATCCGGTTTAATATTTCGTCGGGGGTGGTCTCACCAATGATGGCCCCTAGATGACCCAGGGCCACATGGATGTCCGCCGCGACGAATTCCGGGGACAAGTTGTCTCGGATGGCGTTTTCGGCGGCTAGTAATGAGGTCCGAACCAGGTCCAACAGTTCGGCCTGACGTCGATTTGGCACCACCTCCGGCAGAGATGCCAACTCATGATGACCCAGGACGACTGATTTAATAGTCTTTTTCAGCAGATCTAGCCCCTGGCCGGTGGCTGCAGAAATGGCTGTTACCTGGCCGGAACAAAATACTTTTTTTAGCTTATCCAAGGGGTTGGCTGGCGGCAGATCACATTTGTTGGCCACTATAATCATTGGCTTATCTCTGGCCAGGTCAACCAGGGAAAGATCATCAGGGTGGATTTTAACCGAACCGTCGAGCACATACAACACCAAATCGGCTAGCTGAAGTAGTTCCATGGTTTTTTCCTGGGCCAGCCGTTCCGGTTCGTCCGCATGTGACCGGATGCCGGCCGTGTCGCAAATAACCACGGGTAGTCCTTCGATGGACATAGTCTCTTCAATGAAGTCCCTGGTGGTGCCTGGTACGGCTGTGACTATGGCTCGGGATTCATTGAGCAAGGCATTGAGCAGACTGGATTTGCCGGCATTCACCCGGCCTAGAATGATGGTTTTGATACCCTGGCGATAAATTCGGCCTTGCTGGTAGGCTTCGATCAGGCCCGACACGGGGTCTATGGCTGTCTGACGGAGGCAAACAGCGGCTTCGGAGTAGGAAACGATTTCTATTTCCTCTTCTGGAAAATCAATAGCTGTCTCCAGATCCATTAACAAACTGATCAATCCTTCTCGGACGGCCTCAATGCGGTTAAGCAATCCGCCTTGAAGAAGGTGGGAGGCCAAAGCCGCGGCCCGGTCGGTCTGGGCATTGACCAGGTCCATCACGGCTTCGGCCTGGGTCAGGTCAATGCGGCCGTTAAGGAATGCGCGCTTGGTGAATTCACCGGGTTCGGCCGGTCTGGCTCCGTGGGCCAGAACCAGAGACAGAATGGCATCGATCACCGCTGGACCGCTATGGCACTGGATTTCTACCACATCCTCTCGAGTATAGGAGAATGGGGCGCTCATCACAGTCAACATTACTTCGTCTAAACTGGAATTGGAAGATGGCTCTTTGATGTGACCATAATATAAATGATGGGACGTAAACGAGCAGGTCGGATGCTGGGGAATAAAGATGGCTCGGGCGATGGATTTGGCCAGGGGGCCGCTTACCTTGACAACCCCAATTCCTCCCCGGCCATAGGGAGTGGCCACTGCGGCGATGGTGTCTGCGAGTTCC
>JADFXK010000216.1:0-5695 GCA_015233625.1 Deltaproteobacteria bacterium
CCGAAGGAAGCCTACATGCCGTTACCTCAACATTATGTAAATCCCGAAGGAAGCCTACATGCCGTTACCTCAACATTATGTAAATCCCGAAGGAAGCCTACATGCCGTTACCTCAACATTATGTAAACTTCTGAAGGAAGTTTACATAATGTTTCTTATCGGATGTTGGTGAAATAGACTAAAATACCCTATGTCTCGGTTTTCAGCCAAGCCAACCGAAATCTTTTGACGTCATGACCCACAACCAAGTATTGTGGATAGATCAGAAAACATCCTCATAATGGAGACGATTTTATGCCCGAGGCACTATTCAAACAGGCCAAAGCCCTGGCCGACAAGGGCCGATGGGATGCTTGCCGATCCATCTTAAAAGCCGGTCTTGAGTCCATGCCAGCCGAAGACCGGGAGCGGATATTTGAATGCGATTATGAGACGCTCCGGCGATGGTTCGTCTTGATGACAAAGGCCAAGATAGACGAGAGCTACGCAACGGACCCGTCACCGATTCAGGATTTCTTTGGGGCCGTGCGGAAGAAGGTCACGGAAGGGGGACACAATGGTTACTGATCTTTTCAACCAGGCCAAAGCATTGGCCGAGGCAAAAAAATGGACTGAGTTTAAGTCCTTTCTGAGGTCCGGCATTGAAGCCATGACCCCGGAAGACCGGAATCAGATACTCGAAGGTGACCAAGATAGACTCCAGGATTGGTTTATCTTGATGGCACAGGCTGAAGTGGACAAATCCTTCGCAACGGAACTGGAATCGGTCAAGACCTTTTTCATGGAGGTGATGCTCAAGATGACCGAGTCAATCCCGGACTAGCGGCCATGAAAGAACGCGGCGATTCATAAATATCGCGAGGTGACACTAATGGACAAAAACAAGCTCCATTTCGGCTGGATCGTTATTTTCACCGGGCTGCTGGTCACCATCGGGGCGCATGGGTTCGGTCGCATGTCTTACACCCTTATCCTGCCGGCCATGAAGGACGGGCTGAGCTTGAACTATGCCCAGCTCGGGCTCCTGGGCACGGGCAACTTCATCGGCTACCTGGTCATGGCCCTGATCGGGGGATTTCTGGCGGCCCGATTTGGGACCAGGATTGTTATCGCCCTGGCCCTGGTCCTGATGGGAACCACCATGATCCTGACGGGACTGGCCCAGGGGTTTGTGGGGGCCCTGGCCATGCGGTTTCTTACCGGCCTGGGCAACGGGGCGGCTTACGTTCCGGCGATGGCTTTAGCCTCAGCCTGGTTCGCCGCCAGTCGCCGCGGTTTTGCCACCGGGATCGTCTCCGCCGGGATCGGGGGCGGGACGATGATAGCCGGGTTGGTCGTCCCGGCCATTCTGGGCTTATCCGGCCAGGATGGTTGGCGTTTGACCTGGTACTGTCTAGGCTTCTTTGTCTTGATCATCGCGGCCGTGGCCGGGTTGCTTATCCGCAGCCGACCGGAGGAACTGAACCTGAGGCAGATTGGGGCGACCGGAGATGACGGTCCCAAATCGCGACCTGGAACCAGCTCCTTGGATTGGGGACGGGTTTACCGGGTCAAGGCGGTCTGGTGCTTGGGTTTGGTCTATTTCATGTATGGTTTTTCATACATCATCTACATGACCTTTTTCGCGGCGTACCTGGTCAAGGAAATGGGGCTTAAGGCGGCTCAGGCCGGACAACTTTGGGCCCTGGTCGGGGGGTTGAGCATTTTTTGCGGGGTGATCTGGGGCGGTATTTCCGACCGATTGGGCCGGGGCCGAGGCGCCGCGCTGGCTTATGTGGGGCTGGGGTTGGCTTACCTGATCATGGCTCTGGCTAAATCTGAGACCGGTTTTTGTCTCTCCGCGGTGGTCTTTGGCCTGACCGCCTGGAGCATTCCCACCATAATGGCGGCCGCAGCCGGAGATCACGTCGGCCCGCAATTGGCCCCGGCCGGGTTAGGCTTCATCACCCTTTTCTTCGGCATCGGCCAGGCCCTGGGACCCTATGTCGGGGGATTCCTGGCCGACAAAACGCACACCTTCACCTGGCCCTTGGGCCTGGCCTGCAGCGTTTCTTGGCTCGGGGCCGGACTGGCCCTGGGGTTACTGAGACCCCGGATCAGTGATCAGGCCTGATACTCGACGACAACGCCGCTGGCATGGAAGCATTAACTTGTGACTGCTCTCCTAGCTTAGGCAAGGGTCTTCTCGATGCATCAAGATAACGAGATGATATGACGGCCTCAAAAAATCGACAATCTGTGAATCCAATCATCCCGAGAGATGCGGGTAGGAAAATCCGAAGGCTCGTTGAGACTGCTGAAGCTTTAAGAAGTGGAAAAGAAAGCTACTTTTTCATCACAAGACTCACAAGTATTAAGAGCCTCTGTCGGGATATCCAGGTTGCTGCTAGATTTAGCTTATTCTTGGCCGAGTGTACACTTAGGAGGGCCGAAACCAGTGCCCGGTCGAGTCATCAGGCAGCAGTTGATTGGGAGAGTTTCAAGGTCTTGATGTCGGAGGCCGTTCGGGCAATGCAAGAGTACCTTTTACGACCAACGGAGGAGTCTCTTGCTTTATTACGGAATCTGCTTCCCAGAATTACCGCTGTACAAAGTTACTCCGGGAATCGGGTTCGGGGTAGAGAGGTTCGTATCATCCATTCCTGGAATATGTTGATAATCGAAGATGCTCTGTATTGCATACTCAATCCGCATGCAGCATCGGAATTAGCATATAGGACGGCCAGGGATTACACCGAAAAGTATAATCCAAGCTACGGAACAGGGTTGATCCCGGAGTCTGTTCCGATGCTGGAGGACATCATATTCTTCTTGACAGATCACTATGTTATCAATAACAAAGAATCGTTACGTTCGAGCATTACAGAATAGGAACAGGAGATGAAAAGAATTAACAAGTCCGAAAAGGTTCCCGATAGAATGAAGCCCATTTACGATGCTATTGTATCTCTCACAGACGAGGTCTGCAACAAACATCTGAATGAAGAGTACGCTAAGCTGGCTCGCCAGGCTGCGGCTGCATTGGCCAGAAAACGTTTATCGCCACTATTGCAAGGAAAAGTTGAGAGTTGGGCATGTGGCATTGTATATGCCTTGGGCTTCGTCAACTTTCTCTTTGACAAGAGCCAGAAACCTCACATGAGTGCAACCGAGCTGTGCAAAGCGTTTGGTCTCAGCGCAGGCACCGGTGCGAGTAAATCGAAAGCCGTCCGAGATACTTTAGACATGGTCCAAATGGACCCCAATTGGTGCCTACCAAGCAGAATTGATAACAACTTTTTTGCGTGGACCATCACCGTTGACGGCCTCCCTATGGATGCGCGGAGCTTGCCTGTGGAACTTCAGGAGGTAGCCTACAGGAAAGGACTTATTCCTTATATACCGGGGAAGCGCTGATCTTGGGTTAATCCCCGCTACCAGGTGAGGTGAAACAATGTCGGAAAAGACCGCTGACACGATTGCAATCACCGGTGCCTTTAGCTACACCGGCAAATACGCCACTCGGCTCCTGCTCAATCGCGGATACAAAATCCGCACTCTGACCTACCATGTGGACCGAAACAATCCTTTTGGCGATAAGGTCCAGGCCTTCCCCTTCGATTTCGATCATCCAGACCGGCTCATCCAGACCCTGCGCGGGGCGTCCACTCTGATCAATACCTACTGGGTCCGCTTCGCCCGCGGAAAGACAACCTTCGAGACCGCGGTTCAAAACACCCGCACTTTGATTAGCGCGGCAAAGGAGGCCGGGGTCAGCCGCATTGTGCACGTCAGCATCGCCAACCCGTCAGCCGAATCTCCACTCAGCTACTACCAGGGCAAGGCCCACCTGGAACGGGCCGTGATCGACTCCGGCCTCTCGTATACCATCCTGCGACCCACCGTCATCTTCGGACTAGAAGACATCCTTATCAACAACATCGCCTGGTTCATTCGTCATTTGCCTGTGTTCGGCATCCCCGGTGATGGCCGCTACTCTATCCGCCCTATCTACGTCGAAGACATGGCCCGCCTGATCGTCGACGCGGTGGACCAGCCAGGGAATACCATATGCGACGCGGTTGGACCGGAAACTTTTAGTTTCGAGGAGCTGGTGAAACTAATCGCGGCGCAACTGGGGCGCCCGGCCCGGCTGGTTCACTTGCCAATGCCCCTGGCGTATGTGGCAACGTTCGTGACTGGGTGGTTCGTGAGGGATGTTGTCCTGACCTGGGAGGAATACCAGGGGCTGATGGGGAACCTGCTGGCTCCCGAGGGTCCGGCCACCGGCCAAACGCGCCTGAGCGACTGGCTGGCGGAAAACCATGATCACGTTGGAAGGAGGTATGCCTCAGAGGTGGCACGCCACTATGCCGGGTCGTCCCAGAATCGGCCTACCGTGAGGTGATCCCGCGGCAGTTATCTTCATCTAACCATGGCCATCATCACATAAAATTTGGGTGCTACATGTGTCACCGGGCTAGATGGATTTGTTTCCGGGCTAACTGGAGAAGATAATGAAATCATTCTTCAGAATAGGTAAATCGCCAGTCCTGGGATGGTACAAGCAGATTCGCCGCTCATCAACTCTCGTGGTGGTGGTATGGCTACTGTTGATTATGTTTATCCTGTTAGCTGTCTTATTTTGTCCCAAACTATTTAAGTGACTAAAAAAATGAAATCAGGTAATATAGAGAGATCAACGAGTCTTAGCCCATTGATTGCATGAAATTTATGACTCTTCCAGGAGGATCTAGATGAAAATACGTCGAATAAACGGCCTGGTGATAGTCGTCGGTCTGGTGACGGGTCTGTGGTTGGTTATGGCCACAGCAGCTCGGACGGCAGCACCGGAGGTGAATACCACAACGTCTAAGCAATCCGGGACGCCAATCCCCTCGACCGGCAACATGGTTTTGATTCCGGCCGGTGTGTTCAATATGGGCGATCCGTACCGGGAAGGTTATATCTCTGAACGACCAGTTCATAGGGTTTATATCAGCGATTTTTATATGGAGAAGTATCCGGTTACCGGGAAGCAGTGGAAAAAGGTTTATGATTGGGCTATAGCGCATGGGTATGAATTCGATAAGCCTGGAACGGCTATCGCGAATAATCATCCGGTTCAGAGGGTGAAATGGTATGATGTGGTGAAATGGCTTAATGCTCGCTCAGAAAAAGAAGGGCGGACACCGGCTTATTACACAGACTCAGCCCAGACGAAGGTTTATCGGACTGGACAAACAACCCTAACCAAGGAAATGGTCAAGTGGACGTCCAATGGGTATCGTCTGCCCACTGAGGCGGAGTGGGAGAAAGCTGCCCGAGGCGGTCTGGATGGACATCACTATCCCTGGCCCAGCCAGGGCAGGTCATACAGTGAAAATATAGACTGCACCAAAGCAACCTATGGTGTTTGCAATAAAAGGGGGACCACTCCGGTGGGGCATTACAGCCACAATGGCTATGGTCTTTACGATATGGCCGGGAATGTTTGGGAGTGGGTATGGGACTGGTATGACGATAATTGGTATGAGAATATTAGAGCGACTGAGGACGATACCCGTGGACCCGATTCGGGCCGATACCGGGTTGTGCGGGGAGGCGGTTGGGACGACGATCCCCACGACCTGCGGTGCGCCAACCGCGTCGATAGCTACGACTACCCGTATTTCTCGAACTATGACTTGGGCTTCCGGGCGGTGTTAAGTGTCAG
>JADFXK010000216.1:5703-7318 GCA_015233625.1 Deltaproteobacteria bacterium
CCGGGTTTTGCGGGGAGGCGGTTGGGACGACGATCCCCACGACCTGCGGTGCGCCAACCGCGTCGATAGCTACGACTACCCGTATTTCTCGAACTATGACCTGGGCTTCCGGGCGGTGTTAAGTGTCGGCCTTAAAGGAGCAGCGCAAAGAAACCAGCGGAAGAAAAGGCGCAAACAAGATAGGTTCCATGGAATGGAGGTGATGAGTATTGACACCGGATCAAACTATATCGGCGAAAATTGAAAATTTCAGATATGCGGACTGCCGCATCTCACCGCGACCGGCCTAAATCTCCACCGAATGTTTAATCCGAATCCGGTCTCCCTGGTGGGACAGATTCACGCTGTTTTGGATATTTTTTGAGGGATGCGAGGCTTTTCAGTCCAACGCATCCAAGAAATCTTTAGGGTTCACGATACGAATTCTTTTGTATTCTTTTACGTCATTGACTTTCTTGTCTCCACTGATGATATATTCTGCTCCGGCTTCTTCGGCACAGGCAAAGAGCCAATCATCGTCAGAGTCCAAACATATTCTTTCGTTGGGGGGAGTATCGGAAGTCAGTTTACATACCCTGCTGAATAAATAACAAAACTCATCAAAATCAACATCAGTCCATCCACGCCGTGCCAGAAGGCCGGCTACTCTATCATATTCCAAAGCTCGCCTTAACTCCTCTATCAAGTGTCTTGAACTGACTGCCTGCAATTTTCCGTTTATGACCAATTCGAGAATCTGACATGACGCCCCGTACGGATTGAGCAACCCGCTAATAACCACATTCGTGTCCAACAGGATGATTTTCATTTCTTTTGTCTTGCAAATGCTGTTGCTTCGACGGCGATCCTGTCAGCTTCTTGCTCAGGGACAAGATTCCCCTGGTCGATGCCCTTATATAAAAGGGTTCGTAAATTGGTCGCAGCCTCAGCCGGAGAACGCATGTCCCATTTCACTTCTTCATCCCTAATGATTTCAACAAATTGAGGCGGCAGAGTCTTTAAAAATTCCCTCACCGCCTTGATGCCTTCGCCATGAATTCTTAAAGTTAAAGTTTCCATAATAACAACTCCTGATTAAGCGTTATCGCTGCATCCATGATAGCAAATTAACTCAATAAAAGCAACAAGTTTGTTCCCGCCAAAATGAAAGCATTCATCTCAACTGCCATCACAACGACTCGGCATAAATCTCCACCGGGTGTTTAATCCGAATCCGGCCCCCCTATAAGACAGGCTTGCTCTGCTTTGGAGCATTTTTTAGCTTTAGGTCTCTTTTCAACGGCCTGCCCAGAATAAATTTCAACCTGTGCGGGTGGCCTTACCAGATCGAGTCAAGCATGCATGTTTCTTTATGCCGCAAACTTGAACTCCACCTCCCCTTTTTCAAACCATAGCATCATTTCTTTGTTTCTCTTCAGGGCAGTGAGCGCGGCCAGAGCCAACGAACCACCATCGGACCAACTCATGCCATTGTGTTTTTGTCTGTCGGCCACGATGAGATCGTTGGCCTTTTCGCCGATGTTACTTGAGTTTCGCAGCCCCAACCCCTTTCTTATCGCATAACACGGAATATGTGCCCGATTGCGCTCAAAATATCCCACCAACTTTTCTATTG
>JADFXK010000217.1 GCA_015233625.1 Deltaproteobacteria bacterium
ACCTTCAAATGAGTATCGGTGTAGACGCATAAATTCGGCCTGACCTTAGTCGGATTCGGCAAAAGACCCAACTTCAGGTAGTGCTGGATCGTGGATTTGTTGAATCCCGACATCTGGCTCAGTTCGGAAATACTCATCGTAGCCGATTTATAATCAAGTTCCTGGTTAGTCGTTTCCAAATTATTCCTCCCTCATAAAAGTTCCATCTGGTGACCATTGGGTCATTGCACATGATGTTAATCTAACCTTCTTTGTCGGTCATGTCAAGTCGAAATCGCCTCCGATCGGACGGCCAAAAAACCGGCTGAAAATTAATGATAAATTAGGCAGGAGTTGAGAACGGATCGATGTCGGATGCGGTTCTTTGGTCGTTTATTTTATTTGATCTCCGCCCCAAAAATTGCTTGACGAACAGGTTTGGCCTGTGCTAAGGTTTTCCCTGACTGGGTATTCAGTCATAGACAGTAGTTCCTGACCTCTTCCCAGTTACCCATGTGCTGACTTGGTTACGCCACCTACTGCTCTTCGAGGACGATTATACTCCCCGCGCGAGTTCTACACAGAATTGAGGCAGGCAAAGCTGCCGGCCTTTTTGAGATTGTGGACTACAGGAACGCCAAGGAGGCTTTAAAAAACGCGATCTATTTTTGAGGCAACACGACGGTTTCAAAAATGATCACAGGCTCGCCGGTTGAGGTCGGGCAGGATTTCAAAGAGCCTATTGAAATCCTCTTAAAATGGCGGGGATAGATCATCCACGGCGATGGGGTATTCCCGACCGGACAGCATCGGAAAACCGGGTGGTCAGGGTGGAGACCGTCACGGAGTTAGGGGGAGCATTGGCGCTTAGACGCCGCTGGCCGGGCCGTTCGGACGCTGTGCGGTAAGCGCCGATCATGTTGACCATAATAGCCAAAATGGGAGGAAAAATGATGATGGGAGCACATGCTAATGGTACGAATTTGTGGATTCAAAGATGGTTGAATGTCTTGGGTGCGGTGATTCTCGTTTTGTTCTTGTTTGTTGATCCGGCCCAGTCGTTCAAGTTCGACACGGGCAATCCCGACATGCAAGCAAGCTGGGACAATACAATCAAGTTCAGCACCGCCTATCGGCTAGGCAACAAATCAGACGCCCTGACAGGAGATATCAACCAGGACGATGGCGACCGGGCCTTCAATCCAGGCTTTATTTCCAGCCGCTTTGATCTGCTCTCCGAGTTTGATCTGAAATATAAAAATTATGGCATTCGCTTGAGCGGGGCCGGCTGGTACGACCCGGTTTATTACCACGCCAACAACGACAATAACTCTGCTTCCACCGCCAACGCATATTCCGTACCGCACAACGAATTCACCCGTGACTCCAGGAGGCTCATGGGCCTTGACGCCGAACTCTTAGACGCCTTCGCCTACGGCTCCACCAATATCGACTCCTCCAAAGTGAGTTTTCGGGTCGGACAGTTCGCCCAGTTGTGGGGTGAAAGCATGTTCTTCGGCAACAACGGCATTGCCAACGGCATGGCCCCCATCGATGTCATCAAGGCCATGGCCGTACCTAATAGCCAGTTCAAAGAAATCATCAGACCGGTCCCGCAAGTGGGCGGTCAATGGCAGATAAGCTCCCAGCTCTCCCTAGGGGCTTACTACCAGTTCGGCTGGAAAAAAGACAGGCTGCCGGCGGTGGATAGTTACTTCGGAAACCTGGACTTTTTCGGCGAAGGCGGCGAGCGCTTGTTCGTAGGTCCGCCCCTGATCCCGGGCGGAGGTCCGCAGGCATTTTACAGAGGCACCGATATTGAAGGCAACGACCAGGGTCAGGGCGGATTCCAGGTGCGTTTCCGGTGCGGCGAGTATGATTTTGGGTTCTACGCCATCCGGTATCACGAGAAAACTCCCCAGATATATTTCTATCCCGGCGTCGACGTGAATCCGGCCACCGGCCAGATCGGGAAGTACGCCCTGGTCTATCCCGAGGGCATTCAATCTTACGGAGCCAGCGCCAGCACGACATTCGGCATAGTCAACCTGGCCGGCGAGGTTTCCTATCGTTACCACACCCCGTTAGTCAGCGACGCGGCCACGGTCTCGCCCGGACAGCAAGCCGATAATAGCGGGCATCCTTTGTATGCCGTGGGCAATTCGTTGCACGCCCAGGTTTCCACACTGACCTCGTTCGGGCCTTCGTTTATCTCCAACGAGGCCACTCTGCTCGGAGAAATCGCCTGGAATTATCGGCTGGAGGTGATAGACAACCCAGGGATGCTCGACCCCAATACCACCCGCAACGGCCTGGGCATCCGACTGGTCTATGAGCCGACCTATCGCCAGGTCATTTCCGGCCTGGATATCAGCATTCCGATCGGCGGATCATTTTTCCCGCTGGGTACATCTTCGGTCGTTCCAAATTTCGGTCCAGACAAAGGTGGCGATTTCAATCTAGGAATAAAAGGTACTTATCTTGACGTATGGCGCCTGGCCTTAATCGGCAACTTCTTCTACGGCAGTGAAGGCACGTTCCTGGATAAGAACAACCACTTCTCATTTGCTCAGTCTTATTCAGATCGAAATTACGTTTCGCTCTCGCTTACTCGCACATTTTAACGGAGGCAAAAAATGGGAACACTGGGAAAAGCAATCGCCTTATGTAGTTTTTTCGTGTTGCTGGGGCTGGGCGGCAACGTGTCCGCAGCTGTGACGGCTCAGGAAGCCGAGCAGCTAAAAACCACTCTGACCCCTCTTGGGGCTGAAAAAGCTGGGAATAAGGAAGGAACTATCCCGGCCTGGGATGGAGGCTACACCAAGCCGACTCCCGGATTCGTCAACGGCGGCAAAAGGCCTGATCCCTTCAAAGAAGATAAGCCGCTTTACTCCATTTCGGCCAAAGACATGGATAAGTATGCCGATAAGCTCACCGAAGGTACGAAGGCGCTCATGAAAAAGTACCCCAATACCTTCAAAATCGACGTCTACAAGACCAGGCGCACCGGCGCGGCCCCCCAATGGGTTTATGACAACACCCTCAAAAACGCCACACGTGCTAAGCTGAACAATTACACGCTTGAAGGGGCGTATGGAGGGGTTCCCTTCCCCATACCCAAAAGCGGTCTGGAGATAATGTGGAACCATTTGGTCAGATGGCGCGGCACATCGGTTCATTATTCCTTCGCCGGAATCATGGGCACGGCCGACGGCAAACACGTGCTGCTCAATGAAAGCGACAATGACCAACAAATGCCGTATTTCAAGTCCGACGGCTCACTGGAGTCGTATAACGGACAATACTGGACGGTCCGCACCATCATCACCGGGCCGCCTATTCGAGCGGGCGAGGGGCTCGTCGGCATCAAAGAGAACGATCCCGGCAAAGGCCCGACCTGGACATATCTCACAGGGCAAAGGCGGGTCCGTAGACTCCCCACCTCCTGTTGTGACACTCCAACCCCGTTTTCGGCCGGAATATCGACTTTCGACGAAATGGACGTCTTCGGCGGGGCCGATTCATTGGCCCCATTTACCTGGACCGTCATAGGGAAAAAGGAGATGTACATTCCTTACAATTCGAATAAAACTCTTGCCCCCCCGTTGAGTCAAGTTCTGCTGGAGCGTCACCTTAATCCCGACTTCGTCCGCTGGGAGCTTCATCGTGTCTGGGTTGTGGAAGCGAAGCTTCGTGAAGGCCAGCGCCATACCTCACCCAAGGGTGTCTACTACGTGGATGAAGACTCTTGGATAGCCGCCCTGGCCGACCGTTGGGACGCCAACGGCCAGTTGTGGCGTACTGTTTATAACGTTGTCGTGACTGCACCGGACATTCCAGCAAATATCAGTCTGACCTGGGGGCACTACGACTTAATCGGCGGGTCTTTCTTCTCCAACGTGCTCATGAATGACAAAGCCGAGCAATACAAGGTCATGCCCTACTATCCCGACCGGGTCTTTTCTCCGGAGGCATTAGCGGCCGAAGGCGTTCGCTAAATTTGACTTACACTTGACACGGCTGTACTTGACCCTTTCGAGAACACCGGCGCTGGTTGCTTTTTTCGGTTATTCGCAGAAAGGCGACCAGCCGCCATATCGCCCTCTAAAAGGGACAATTATGGCCGTTCAGGTCCAATCAACCCTCAGGCCGGGCTGTCGTAGATTTAGGAGACGAAATGAACCGAATAATAATTCCCTTGATGTTGTTTCTGATATCAATGTGCCCAGGGGCAGGTTACGCGGGGAAATTGACCGTGTCGGACCCGCTGGACAGCCCTGCCATGCCGGTGCGTGTCCCAGCCCGATGCGTGCTGCTTGATATTGCCCAAGCCGGTGCAAGATTGGTCGCGGTAGGCGAGCGCGGCCTAATAATTATTTCTGATGACCGGGGGGGGAGCTGGCGGCAGGTTAATGTCCCCACCAGGGTGTCGCTGACCTGCGTCAAGTTCCTCACCTCGACCAGCGGCTGGGCCGTCGGCCATTCGGGGATCGTCCTTCAAACCGAAGACGGAGGGGGAACCTGGACCCGCCGATTAGACGGCATCACGGCGGCCAAACTGGCTCTGGAAGCAGTCAAGGCTGGCACAGCGCCGGCCGGCCCCGATGATAAGGAGGCAAAAAAGCGTCTGGAGGCGGCGCGGCTGCTGGTGGAAGACGGCCCGGACAAACCATTTCTGGACCTTTATTTCGAGAACGCCCAAACCGGTTTTGTGGTCGGCGCCTATGGTTTGATTTTTCGCACGGGTGATGGTGGAAAGACCTGGCAGCCATGGATGGATCACATTGAAAATGCCAAGGGTAGCCACCTTTACGCCATCAGGGCCGTGGGTAATCATTTGTATATCTCCGGGGAACAGGGACTATTCTTGCGCTCTACCGATCATGGGCAGAATTTTACCAAGATTAAAGCCCCTTACGGTGGCACCTTCTTCACCATGGCGGCTCTGCGTTCGGACGTGATCGTATTGGCAGGTCTGCGTGGCAATCTCTTCCGGACTGAAGACCGGGGGAAATCATTCACTCAAGTGCAGGTTCCGGTTCCGGTCTCTCTTAGCGCCTCCACGGTCCTTCCCGACGGGACCCTCATCTTAGCCAATCAGGCTGGATATCTCCTGGCCAGCCGAGACGGCGGGCAAACATTCAACCTGCTCGATGTTCCGGCCATGCCCCCGGTGGCGGCCATGACGGCCCCAGGGGACGGCGCTACTCTTGTAACAGTTGGAGTCGGAGGTGTCATTTCAGTCCGGTTGCCCGGTGCAGCCCCAAAAGCTAGGAGCGGAGGTGCTCAATAATGCATGAAAGTCATGATGAGATTCAGCCCGTTATAAGGAACCTGGAGGATTTCGACAAAACCTCGGGGTCAATGGTCGAGCGGATACTTTTTAACAACCGGGGGGTGCTGTTGGCCTTGTGCCTGACGATCACCGCCGTGCTCGGCTATAATGCGCTCCATCTGCGTCTAAACGCCAATTTTGAGAAAACCATCCCCACCGGGCACCCATACATAGCCAATTACCTCAAGCACAAATCGGACCTCGGGGGACTGGGAAATGCCGTGCGGATTGCCGTAGAAAACACTAAAGGATCCATCTACGATGCGGCCTATTTGAGCGTCTTGCAAAAGCTCTCCGAAGAGGTATTTCTGCTGCCGGGAGTCGATCGAGCCTACATGAGGTCCCTGTGGTCGGCCGGGACGCGTTGGGTGGCCGTGACCGAAGAGGGGTACGAGGGCGGGCCGGTTATCCCCAATGACTATACTGGATCAGCCGAAAGCGTGGAGCGAGTCCGAAGAAATGTCGAACGCTCGCGTGAAATTGGCCAGATTGTGGCTCTAAACCACCAGTCAAGCACAATCTTTGTTCCTTTGCTGTCCAGGGATTCAGGCGGGAAGCCTCTCGACTACGGGAAGTTCTCTGAAGGCCTTGAAAAGCTTCGCAATAAGTATCAAAGCGACTCCATTCGTATTCATATCATCGGGTTTGCCAAGGTGGCGGGGGATCTGATCGAAGGCGTGCGCCAGATACTTCTTTTCTTCGGTGTCGCCTTCTTGATCTCCATGGTCGTGCTCTACTGGTACACCCGCTGCCTCAGGAGCACGTTCGTGGTGGTCGCCTGCTCCTTGATCGGCGTGACCTGGCAACTGGGCCTTTCAGCCTGTCTGGGTTTTGAGCTCGATCCGTATTCGGTTTTGGTGCCCTTTCTGGTCTTTGCCATCGCGGTGAGCCACGGGGCTCAAAAAATGAACGGCATCATGCAAGATATCGGCCGCGGCACACACAAGCAGGTGGCGGCTCGATACACCTTTCGTCGGTTGTTCCTGGCCGGACTCACCGCGCTGCTGGCCGACGCGGTCGGCTTTGCGGTGCTTATGATCATTGACATTGCCGTAATTAAGGAACTGGCCCTTATCGCCAGCCTGGGGGTCGCCGTAATCATCTTCACCAACTTGATCCTGGTCCCGGTAGTCCTGAGCTATATGGGCGTCAGCTCCCAGGCGGCCCTTAGAAGCTTGAAAGCCGAAGAGGCCGGCCGATCAGGAGAAGCCCGACACATGGCCTGGCGGATTTTGGATCTTTTCACCAAACGCCGGTGGGCTATCACAGCCGTGGTCTGTAGTCTGGCTTTGGCCATTGGAGGTTATGCCGTAAGTCTCCATCTGAAAATAGGCGATCTGGATCCCGGGGCGCCGGAGTTGCGTGCTGATTCGCGCTACAACCGCGATAATGCCTTTATGCAGGCCAATTACGGGGCCAGCAGCGACGTGCTGGCCGTTCTGGTGGAGACGCCAGCCGGTGGCTGCAGTCGGTACGACACAATAATGCGGCTCGATGCCCTGGAATGGACCTTGCGACAGTTACCGGGCGTTGAATCCTCAAACTCCCTGGCGTTACTCAACCGCCAGGTACTTGTAGGCCTCAATGAAGGATGTTTGAAGTGGTACGAAGTGCCCCACAATCAGGTCATGGTCAACGGGATCACCTCCAATGCGCCGCGCGGCCTCTACAATGATACTTGTGACTTACTTACCTTATCCACATATCTCAAAGATCATAAGGCCGATACCTTGACCGACGTGGTTAACACGGTGAAGGCCTTTGCCGAGCAAAACAACTCCAAGAACGCCTCTTTTCTTCTCGCGGCGGGCAGCGCCGGGATTGACGCCGCCACAAATATTGTCGTCAAGAAAGCCAACCGCATGATGCTGTTCATGGTTTACGGCGCGGTAATTCTTCTATGTTACATCACCTTCCGCTCCTGGCGGGCCGTTCTATGCGCGGTTACCCCG
>JADFXK010000218.1 GCA_015233625.1 Deltaproteobacteria bacterium
GTATCCCATCGTGTCCATCGAAGACGGTTTGGCCGAAGACGACTGGTCCGGCTGGAAGGAAATGACCGAGAGGTTGGGCGGAAAAATTCAACTGGTGGGAGACGATCTTTTCGTGACCAATACGGAACGGATCCAAAAAGGGATCAATGACGGGGTGGCCAATTCGGTTTTGATCAAGCTAAATCAAATCGGCACGGTGACTGAAACCCTGGAGGCCATCTATCTGGCCTTGAGGTCCGGGTACAATGCCGTGGTGTCCCATCGCTCCGGTGAGACCGAAGATCCCTTTATCGCCGACCTGGCCGTGGCCTGTGGTTGCGGACAAATCAAGACCGGCTCGCTATCTCGATCCGAACGTATATGCAAGTACAACCGGCTTCTCAGGATCCAGGATGAATTGGGCAAAGCGGCCGGTTTCTGGAGATAATCACTCTTTAGCCAAAGGCTCAAAAACATGGGCTCGATGATCATCGGACTTGACGTCGGAGGAACCCATACTGACGCCGCCCTGATTTCAAATGGAGAGGTGCTCAGCAACGCCAAGGTCGCGACTGACTACAAAGATCTCTATTCCAGCGTGATGGGGGCCTTAGACCGGGTCTTGGCCGGAGTTGATGTCTCGGACCTGGCCCGGATCGTTTTTTCCACCACGCTGGCCACCAATTCGGTGGTCCAGGGTAAAGAGGACCCCGCCGCGCTGATCATCTCAGCCGGCCCAGGACTCGACCCGACGAATTTCCTCCCCACCAGAGACTATTATGTGGTCAAGGGAGGGATCGATCATCGGGGCCGGGAAATTCAACCTATAAATCCAGAAGAAATAAGGTCCATAGCGCGCGAAATACATGAAAACTACCTGACCTGTTTGGGGGTGGCGGGCAAGTTCTCCACCCGGAACCCCACTCATGAATTAGACATAAAAAAAGCGTTGGGCGACGGCTTTCAATATATCGCCACCGGGCACACCGTATCCGGCAATCTTAATTTCCCCCGACGGATGATCACCACTTACCTGAACGCCGCGATTTACCGGACCCACAAGATGTTCTTTGACGCCGTGGACCGGTCTTTGGTCAGCCGGAAGATTACGGCACCCATATATATCCTTAAAGCTGATGGCGGGACCATGGGGCTGCATCAGTCACTGGACTTCTCGGCCCAAACCATCCTGTCCGGGCCGGCCGCGTCGGTGATGGGCGTGCTGGGCTTGGCCCGTGTTGATGAAGAAGCCGTGGTCCTGGACGTCGGTGGAACGACTACCGATATTGCCGTATTGGCCGATGGCGTGCCGTTGTTGGAACCGCTGGGCATTACGCTGGGGCCTTATAAGACTTTGATTCGGGCTTTGTATAGTAAATCAGTGGGAATCGGAGGTGACAGTCGTGTCCGGATCAACATGGGTAAGGTAACCATTGGCCCAGATCGAGCGGGACCGGCCATGGCTTTTGGTGGACCTCAGCCTACACCCACGGATGCCATGGTGGTCATGGGATTGGTCAAGGTCGGAGATCGCGATCGGGCGGCCGCCGGAATTGCCGGGTTGGCGGAAATATTGAAGGTTCGGGTGGAGTATGCCGCGGAGATGATATTTAACACCACCTGTCGCAACATTGTGAACGAAGTCAACACCGTGATCAAACAAATTAACAGCCAACCGGTTTATACCATTCATGAATTTCTGGAAGGCAGGGTCATCCGCCCCAGGAAGATCATTATCATCGGAGGACCGGCTCCCCACCTGGCGCCCCGGTTGCGAGAACTCTTCCGAACCACGACCATCGTACCCGAACATTATGACGTGGCCAATGCGGTGGGGGCCGGGATAGCCCGAACCACCACCGAAATAACCCTGAACGTCGACACGGAAAGGGAAGTCCTCTACTGTCCGGAAGAACAGCGCCGGGAGAACGTTTCGCCAAACTTCACCAAGAAGGACGCCATCCGAGTCGCCTTTGATCTGCTGACCAAACGGGCCAGGCGGATGGGGGCCATGGAAGAAAAAATCGAGGTGGAACTGGTGGAGGATATGGAATTCAACATCGTCCGGAATTTCTATACCACCGGCAAGAATATTCGGATTAAAGCTCAGGTCAAACCAGGTATTGTGGCCAAGTTCTTCAGCTAGTCCGAGGGGCGGTTGACTCTATAAAGCATAACCCGCAACCCGTAACCACAACAGATCAGAGGAGTATTTCTGGTGAAGTCGAACAAGAAAATGGGCCTTGTTTTCTTTCCCGCCTTTGATTGGGCCATCAGCCCAACCCATCCCGAACGGGAAGAACGTCTTCTCTATACTCAAGATCAGGTATTGGAGGAAGGGTTGCTGGACATCGACGGGATCATAGAACTGCGCCCCAGTATGGCTGATTTCTCCGACATAGACCGGGTGCATATCTGTATCCCTCAGGCGCAAAAAGTGACTACGGTCAGCCATCTCTTATCCGCCGGTGGGGCCATGGCCGCAGCGGATGCCGTGATGACCAAGAAAGTGGACTGCGCCTTTGCCCTGGTTCGCCCCCCGGGACATCACGCCATGCGCGTCGTGTGCGGGGCCAGAGGCTTCTGTAATGTGAATATGGAGGCCATCATGGTTGAGCACATCCGGCATAAGTACGGCCGCAAGCGGGTAGCCATCGTGGACACGGATTGCCACCACGGAGACGGAACTCAAGATATCTACTGGCATGACCCAGAGACCTTGTTCATTTCCCTTCATCAGGATGGACGGACTTTATATCCTGGCACCGGCTTCATCCCGGAACTGGGCGGGACTAATGCCATGGGGACCACCATTAATATCCCGCTGCCGCCCCATACTTCCGAAGAAGGCTTCATCTATGTCACAGAAAACATAATCTTACCCATCTTAAAGGATTTCCAACCGGATTTGGTCATAAACTCCGCCGGCCAGGATAACCATTACGCCGACCCGATCACCGACATGAATTTTTCCGCCCAGGGTTATGCCCACCTCACCAGTTTACTACAACCCGATATCGCCGTACTGGAAGGGGGCTACTCCATCGAAGATGCTCTGCCTTATGTAAATGTGGGGATCATCCTGGCCATGGCCGGTCTGTCTTACGAACACGTCAAAGAACCTGACTATGATCCGGTGCGGATCCGCCAAAGCCAGAAAACAACCGAATACATCAAAGAGATATCCGAACAGATCCTGTGCCTCTACGGCGAGGCCAAGTGCCGCCGGGACCTGTTTATCCGAGAGCGGAACTCCGTTACTCGGGAACGTCGCATTTACTACGACACGGACGACATTACTGAGATTCAGAAGGAAGAAATCACTGTCTGTGACAAATGCGCGGGCACCCTAGTCATCGACTCCAGGTCTGATAAGGGAAACATTTGCGCCGTGGTCATCCCCAGAGATGCTTGCGAGTCCTGCACTGCTGATGGCCGTGAGCGGTTCGCCCGCCTTGACCGTCAAAAATACGATTATGTATATTTGCAGGATCGGGTGGAGGACAATTACATCCGGGAAGGGCGCAAGTAGCGGGCCATCCATCTGAAGTCTCAAGACATCAACTGCGACGGATGTCTATCAGCGGGAGAAAGACTAATCGGCTTTTGCTAGACTTCCGAGTTCAACCTGATGATCTTTGTCCCAAGCGTGGTAGAACCATGTGCGCGAATCGTAAACCAGTTTTACAAGGTATGAGAATTTCAAGCTGTCGAAACGCAACCCTGATCATAAGGAGGCAGAACCATGAGTAAAAACGCAGAGACGAAAAAGGACACCAAGAAGAAACCGGCGAAGACAATCAAGGAGAAAAAGGCCGACAAGAATGCCAAAAAGGCGGCCAAGGGCTCTTGAGAAGACAGAAACAGAGGCATGTTATATTGAGACGTGTCACGTGGGGCGAAGCGACACCAGCTTCCCCCCTTTTTTTTGGAAACCCTCCTTGGCTCCTGTCTGACCAAAAGATGTCCGGCGATGATCATGAACATGGTCTATTCCGCACCGGCTCCCAGGAATATACTGATCACCCGACCTCCTTTAAAATCAAAGACCAGGCCATCATAAATTGAACCGGCCACGAACCTCTGGCCTTTCACTGTATTCCCATCCTGATCCCCGTACCGACCGTAGGCGCGGATGACTTCCTTTTCCGTGCTCCCAATGTGAATCCCCTTACCGGTCACGAGCTTGCAGCGACTGGTAATTAGTATAGATGCGATCTCTTTCGCTCCTCCCCGGTGATCCGAACTCATTTTAAGCACGATACCGCATTCAGCGTACTTCCACGTCTGCACGTATTCACCGGTCGCCGCTTCGAACACCTCTTTGCCCTTCTTGGGCCGGCCAGGAATGATTTTATTAACGTCTTTTTCAGCCAGGCCGAGACGAAGCCCACCTATGCGTTCCTCGCGAGTGTTAAATTGACTGCCTTGGGCGTCCGGCGGTCCCTGGATGGTGGCGGACCAGGCCGGGAGGCCGCCAAAGGCTGTCGAGACGAACATCATGAAGACCAGGATACATTTAAGCATGGTTTTATTATCCTTCATCCCTGAGCATGATGGGAGTGACCGAGTTAGGCCGGAAACGCGGGTTCTTTGCCCGACCATGCCGGCGGGTGCGGCAGAAAACAACATCCAGGCGGCCGAACAGCAAGACCCGGGCAGTCTGGTGCCACCCGGGCCTTTTGTGTCGTCTTTCGGTTTGGTCATGGCACCCCTGGTGGCTAGCCCAATCCCGCGACATAGGATTCATAGGCCGCGGCATCCATAAGCTGATCTAATCCGGTCAGATCGACATCGGTCATTTTAAACAACCATCCTTGATCGTAGGGGGACCGATTTATCAGACCGGGATCATCGGCCAAAGCCGTATTAACCTCGGACACCTCTCCAGCCAACGGGGCATAGATATCTGAAGCCGCCTTGACCGATTCCACCACCGCCACTTCCTGGAATTGGGCCACGCCGGTCCCGATCTCAGGCAAATCTACATAGGTGATATCACCCAGTGATTTTTGGGCATAATCGGATATCCCCACCACCGCCGTGCCTTCATCAAGGCTGACCCATTCATGCTCTTTCGTGAATCTGAGATGCTGCCAGTCCATATCGCCTCCCGGACATCAGATAAATAAATTGCCGGCCGACTAAACCGGCTATGGTCGGCCATGGCCACCCAGACAACAACTTATACCAACACCGGGCGGGGGACAACCTTTTTTTGCCGATTGGGGGGTGTCAGAGTTTTATGCGCTTCACGATCTCATTTAATTTTGAGGCCATCTCAGCCAGCTCGGCCGCCTTCTGATCAGTCCTGGTCGCCCCGTCGGTGGTCAGTTTGACTAATTCGTGGACACTGGCCACGCTATCCGAGACTCTTTCAGTCTGGCCGGCCGCCTCTGCGGCATCTCTGGCGATAGCTTCAGCGGCCAGAGACACGTCTTGCATGTTCGCCGATACCTCTTGCTCTGTTTTAATCGCCCGTTGGACGTTCAGCGAGGTCGATCTGGCGTTTTGGGCGGCCTCCTGGACGTTTTGAGACACGGAAGAGGCAGAGGCCGCGGAGGAGGAGACGCTCCTGGAAATCTCATTGGTTGTAGCCGTTTGCTGTTCCACGGCCGAGGCGATGGAATTCATAATGGAGTTTATCTCTCTGATTACTCCGACTATTTCTTGGATGGCCGTGACGGCGGAAGTGGTGTTTTGCTGCATTCCTTCCATTTTTAGGCGAATCTCGTCCGTGGCTCGGGCCGTTTGCCTGGCCAGCTCCTTAACTTCATTGGCCACCACGGCAAAACCTTTCCCGGCATCGCCGGCCCGGGCCGCCTCAATAGTGGCGTTAAGGGCCAGGAGGTTGGTCTGTGCCGCAATGCCCTTGATTAAGTTCACGACTTCTCCCACCTCTTTGGCCGCTTCACCCAGGTTATTAACGATTTCAGAGGTCTGATCCGCCTTCCGGGCAGCCTGGTTGGTGACACTGGAGCAGCGGCCGGAATTCTTGGCCACCTCATTTAAAGCCGCATACGTTTCTTCGATGGCCGCAGCCACGGTGTTGACCGAACTGGACATCGCTTCGGCCGAAGAGGCGATGGTGTCCAGGTTGGATGACACCTGTTCGGTAGCCGCGCCAATCTCAACTATGCTTTGAGAGGCCTCATGGGTGGCATCTTTCACGCCAGCCACCTGGGCGCTGACTTCTTCGGCAGCCGAGGCCATATTGTTAATATTCAGAGATGTTTGCTCAGTGGCCGCGGCAGCGGCTTCAGACTGGCCGGTCATTTCGGCGGTCATGGTGGTCATGGAATTGGCCGTGTCTTTGAGCACTTCAGAAGAATTGGAAATCGCCCCGCTGATCCCGCCGATGTCGGCCACAATCCCTTCCATGTGCCTGACCAGCCGGACGAACAGGACAACGGTTAGCAAAATGACCACCACTACGCCGAATCCGCCGACCAAGATCCTGATATTAAGCGAATTCGTCATGGCCACACAAGCCTGTTCCGTAGAGACCAGGATGGCTGACCCGCCCAGAACCCTACGGGTATCACCGTGACAGTGATAGCACTTTTTTTCGTTGAGACTGGGCCGGACCACACCGAGATAAGGTTTTCCGTTCACCGTCTCGGCAAACAATTCGTCCGAAGCTCTGCCGCCGACCAGCATTTTGGCGATAGCCGCATTGGCCGCGGGGTCCTTAAGACACTCATCAGCCTTTTTGCCTATGGCCTTCTCATCGGTGGAAAAGGCAACCTGTCGGTTGAAATCAAATACAAACACGCTGACATCCGGGAGTCTCTTTTTGATTTCTTTGAATTTTGCTCTGACCGAGTCATTGTTGCCGATGGACAGGTCCTCGATTAGGCCTGCCTCAATAGACTCAGCCAGGATATTGCATTGGAGTTGAGCTTGATTCCGAATTATGGTGTTCTCATTGCTGCCAGTGATCATCAAGATGGCCCCCACAACCAGGATGATGACTACCGATATGGCCGTCAAGATCTTAATCCACTTGTGCTCCTTGTAGTACGAGAACAGTGACATCTTATCCCTCCCTTTAGACACTTCAGTGCTGGCCCCTGATCAGCCCCGGACCTACCCATCGAACCGGCAGAAATGCTAGTGCGCGCCGCCGTGGACAAGCGGGGTGAATCGAAAAGTGGGTATCCTATCTTTATCGTGACAAGCCTCACAATCCTTAACAGTCACCTTTTTCTTGATGTCTTTGGCGGGTCAGCCATCCTGGTCTCTACGGAACAGTGTAATGCGG
>JADFXK010000219.1:0-794 GCA_015233625.1 Deltaproteobacteria bacterium
AGACCGGCGGTTCAACGAGTGCCTCTTAAGGTGCTCGCTAAAAACACCCGCCCATGCGTCACCACATAGGCACACTCATCAAAACGCCGGTCAATTTTTCTGGAAATAGAAATAGCCAATCTCACGGGTGGCTGGCCGTTAGCAAGTTTGATTCTAAGAGGACACCAGATTTACACAGGTGAATGGCTTTTGTCCAGAACTTTCTTTCACGGCTTGCCAGATAAAAGAGAAAATAGTCTGTCAGCCCGCTATGGCGTTGCCGGGTGCGGGCTAGCATCTTTCTTCTTTATCTGGCCGCGGTGATATCTCCGCCGGACGCATCATCGGCATAATTTGGTGACTCTATTTTTACCCGGACTCCGCTGCTCCCCGCCTCTAAGGCCGACCTAACGCCGCTCGGAAGCCCAAGGCGCGGATCATGAAGGACGGTACGCGGTAGCCGCGGCTGGAGCACCGCAGGTAGTCGGCAGGGCTGGCCCAACAACCGCCCCGACCAGCCCGGCTCGAGCCGGAATTAGGACCACGGGTATCTCCACCAGTCGCAGCGGCATTCCCATACCAGTTCCCGATATACCTGTCCCAGACCCACTCCCAGACATTCCCGGCCATATCGTAAAGACCATACCCATTGGCTTTGTAAGTCCCCACCGGAGTCGTCTCATCTTTACAGCCAATATAGTTTGCCTTACTGCAGTCGATATGGTCACTGTATTTACCGCCCTGACTGGGCCAGGGATAGTGGTGACCATCTAGGCCGCCTCGGGCCGCTTTCTCCCTCTCCGCCTCCGTGGGAT
>JADFXK010000219.1:815-7238 GCA_015233625.1 Deltaproteobacteria bacterium
CCGTGGGACGTCCACTTGACCATGTCTTTGGTCAAGTCCGTTTGCCCTGTCCGGTAAACTGCCGTCTGGGCTGTATCGGTATAGTAAGCGGGCGTCCGCCCTTCTTTTTCCGACCGGGCAGTGAGCCATTTAACCGCCTCATACCAACTGATTGTTTGAACCGGATGGTTCTCCGCCGTGGCCGCCCCGGTATTGTCGAATCCATACCCGTGCGTCGTGGCCCAATCATATACATCTTTCCACTGCTTCCCGGTGACCTGATACTTCTCCAGATAAAAGGCGCTAATGAAAACCTTATGCACCGGAAGTTCATCATCATGTGCTTCGCCGGACGGATCGCCCATGCTGAACTCTCCGGCCGGAATGAGAACCATGTTGCCATTCTGGGGAACGGGCGTTGCGGGTTGCTTAAATGCTTTGGCGTTCTCAATCTCCGGTGTAGCCGACCAGACCACAGTTGATAGCGTTAGAGCCGCTCCCATCACCAGACCGGCAAACATCACCAGGCCGTTTATCCGATGTATTTTCATTACTGTCCTCCTGGGGTAATCCCAAATTTCATCCAACCGGGGGTCAATTTTAAGCGCGATCTCTCTTTATTACCCTATTCAAGTTTGTTAGTCACCCAAAATAAACAGGCCCGCGGCCTTATTTCACAATCTTCTTCCTGGTAGGGATAGTGGCCGTGGACGTGACCACATCTACCCGCCTGGTGGCCCATCTAAATAAGAAAAGGGGGTAAGTCTGGCTGACCCCCTTTCTGTACGTTTACCGTGCACATGCCTGGTGACATCGGTCCAAGTTTGGACTGATCTTCTATGGCGTCGGTGGCGCTGACACCATCCTGCTGGCATCCGCTGTGACCTATCTGCAGGATATGGCATCCGCAGCGTCGGACGCGGTGAGGCATCATAATAAAGAGGAAAGGGTGTCATTTCTGCTTACACCCTTGGACACCGGCGCAATTTTGCGCTGGTCTATGACCTCGACGGAATCTACCCCATCCGGTAAGCTATAGCTCGCTGTTCAATTATCTCTTGTGCTTCTTCGCTTCTTTTATCACCACCGGCTTTTTGCTGATTCCTTTCCTCCTTCTCGGCGATCTTCTTCTCCAACCTCAGAGCCATCACACCGCGCTGGTAGTCGGAGACATTGCGCTGGCCGAAGATATTCTTGATGATCCAGATAAATGAAAGATGTCATCTCCTGCGTGCGGATCGCCAGGGCCTCCGCAAAATTGTGGGTGCTAAGCCGGCCAGGGCATTAATGCGATTTGAAAACACGTTAATCTGGCGGTCCAAGTTTGGACTCTGAAGGTCGGACTCCTCAATTTTGAGGACACCCCTTCGGCTGGCTCCCTAAAATTGGGGACACCTTCAAGTTTGACTGCTCAAAATTGCGACGTCAGATTATCGGTCGCCTCAATTTTCCGGTTAACAAATTAATTGACAATTAAACCGTTTTGGATTATATTTATACTAGTTCGGTTCCCCATCGCATCGTTACGACTTTGCGATCTCCCGTGGTTTGACGACCACGGGTTTTTTTTTGGAGAATGCGTGATGGCTCGAAATATGTTTTTTATAGATGGGTTCAACGTTTACCATTCGCTAAAGTGTAATCCGGCTTACCATAAATACCTGTGGCTCGATTTTAGGACACTGGCAGAAAGATTTACTAAAAAAAGAGATACGATTGTGGGAGTCTACTATTTTACTGCCTACGCAACTTGGAAGCCATTTTCTATGGAACGGCATAAGGCTTTGATCTCTGCATTGAAAAGCCGTGGAGTCAAATTTGTTTTGGGAAAGTTCAAACTCACCGAAAAATATTGTAAAAACTGTGAAACCGGGTTTCTCGCCAGAGAAGAAAAACAAACAGACGTCAATATTGCTGTTAATCTATTCAAGAAAGCTCATGATGATAACTATGATCAAGCCATTCTTATAACCAGTGACAGTGATCTTGTTCCAGCGATTAAAGCGGTTAGACAATCATTTCCAAAAAAACGGGTACAGATATTATTCCCTATTGACCGCTGGTCTCAAGAGCTACAGTCGGTTTGTAATACTTGGCGAAAAATAGAGAGAAAAGACCTTTCACAAAGCCAATTCCCGGAAGAGGTCATGCTTTCGTCTGGGATAGTCTTGACCAGGCCACAAACCTGGAAATGACCAACTCCATCCCCGGTCCCGGCAGATTGGTCAACCCGCGCTCAATCTTGCGCCCGGCCAATCCTCCCCCCTGTGTTCAATCCCATGCCGGACCCTGGTCGTCTGTCACCAGGTTGGCCAGGTCTGTCAGCCGGGTGATTAGCTCTTCCTAGCAAGCTCGGGCCAGGTCAATCAAGTCGGCTATGGTCATGGTCTTCAGGTTCATCGACTATCATCCCTCCCTTTATTCAGACCCCGCTTTTTTTGGCTCTCGTCAACAACCCCGACACGGTTGACTGGTTCCATGTGCCGTCTTTGTGGGCAGTCGGGATTCCGGCATTGTTCAATCTCTTGGCGATCTCGGCTTGAAGTACACCTTTGGCCGCCCAGGGGGCTATTAACGGCAGTAGGGCGTCGGCCAAGACTTGCTTACGTGGTTCTTTGGTGGTCAGCCGGGCTTTGATCTCGGCCAGGGTCCGGGTATCGTCTGCGCTAATATCTGCGCTAAGACTATCTACTTCCGGATTCATAGTTTCGGCGCTAACATCAGCGCTAATACCGGTCTCGCCTTTAGCGCCAATATCTGCGCTAACCTCACTTGGGGCGATAGGCTCAGCGCTTATCTTTGCGCTAATGATTGGCTGAATCCCTGCGTCAATGTCTGAGCTAACATCAGCGCTAATCCCGTCAGCTACTTCTTGCATCTCTATTGCGCTATTGTTAGCGCTAACGTCTACCTCAATTTTAGCGCCAAAGTCAGCGCTAACAGTTTGTTCGCCCGGTTGCCGGTTATTTGTGCTGTCGTTAGCGGTAAAGACAACCTCCACCGCCGGGCTAACTATTGCGCTACCATCTGCGCTAACACCCTTGAGGCTCCGGACCTCAGCCCTCAGCGCCGACACCTCACCTGTCATCCGGGCCAACATGCCCTTGATCTCGAAAAGAACATCCCCTCCGGCCTGCCCTGACACCTCCCGGATAACCCGGTGCATGGTGGCGTTGTGCGATTCACCCGGTTGCTGCAGTCCTCTCCAGATGTTAAAATCCTCACCGTTCAACAAGACGCTGATTCTGCGTCCCTCTGGGCCAATCTTCTTTTGAACCCAGGCGCCAAAGCCTTTCTTTTCTTCCTCAGTCATATTGTGCCTCCCTGGTTAAATGTTTTGCTAATCTTAGCGCTAATCATGAATTGCTGTTAAGACGAATTTTAGCGATAAGGTTAGCGCAAAGAGGATGAACGCAGGTGTGGGGGGGGCAAGAGCATCCATCAGGAGAGAGTACACTCGCCCGGCTCTGAATTCCTTAGGTGTAACGAACTGCAAACATCGGCGGCTCGAACTGCAAACATCGCATTTTTGAAACCACATTAAGTGAGAATATCCGGTCGCTCAAAACCACATTAACTGAGAATGAAACCACATTATTTGAGAACAAACTGCAAACATCCGTTTCAAACCACATTAAGAGAGAATAAGATTCCTGCCTTTTGCTTCCTGGTTCCGCCCCTTTTTAGTCTGGAAAAACGAACGTTTTTTTAGACTCCCATCAATTAAGCCGTTTCAGTCCAAAATCCTTTAAAAAGTGGTTTTAAATTGTGGTTCGATAAATCAGTGTTTGATTTATCTGATCATATTCGAGTATAATCAACTTATTTGGGGAAGCGGGGTGAGATGGCATGAAAATCGGCTACGCCAGAGTAAGCACGAGAGATCAAAATCTCGATTATCAGATTGACGGTCTGCAAAAAGCTGGTTGTGAGAGGATGTATAGAGAGGTCGCCAGCGGGGCCAAAGCAGAACGACCAGCGCTGAAAGAACTGTTGGATAACCTCCGTCCCGGAGACGTGGTGGTGATCTGGAAGTTGGACCGACTTGGCCGTTCGCTCCGTCATCTGGTAGAGTTGGTCAACGAGTTAATGCAAAGAGATGTTGGATTACAAAGCCTCAATGATCCCATCGATACCACCACACCCCAGGGGAGGTTGAGCTTTAACCTGTTTGCCGCATTAGCCGAGTTCGAGAGGGATATTATCCGAGAGCGAACCCATGCGGGATTGTCAGCCGCCAGGGCGAGGGGAAGAAAAGGTGGGAGACCGAAAGGTATTCCGCAAAAAGCCGAAGCGACCGCTTGTGCCGCCGACACCCTGTACCGTGAAAGAAAGCTTAGCGTCCAGGAGATCGCACGCAAACTGGGCATCACCAAGAGCACATTGTATTCTTATCTCCGTCACCGGGGGGTCCCAATCGGAGCTTATCACCGGAAACAACAATAAAAATTTCGATGAGGAATAATACTCGGTGAGTCGAAAACGGGTTATCTCAGAAGATGCCTTGATTGATCTACATCGCCGCTTGAGTACGTTACCGGCCAGAAGTAGCGACCGGCGTTTAATCATCGGGCAAGTAGCTCAATTGTATGGTATCTCTCAGGCGACTTTGTACCGTATTCTGCGGGGATGGATTAAGCCCAAGGCGTTACGGCGCTCAGATTGCGGGATTCCCCGGATCATGCCCAAACCCGAGTTAGAACGGTATTGCGAGATTATCGCCGCCGTTAAGTTACGGACTTCTAATAAAAAAGGGAGACACCTATCGACGGTAGGGGTCATCCGGTTGTTAGAAGAGGTTGGAGTCGTGACGCCTGATGGTTTGGTCAAAGCGCCTCAAGCCGAGTTAAAGCCCACCACCATCAATCGCTATTTGCGCTCTTGGGGATTTGACCGGGAAACCTTGAGTCGTCAGCCGGCCGCAGTCCGGTTTCAGGCCCGCCATAGCAACGAATGCTGGCAGTTCGATCTCAGCCCGTCAGATCTTAAGGAAGTCAAAGAGCCATTATGGGTCCAGCCGGGAAGAGGAACTCCCTTGCTCATGCTTTACAGCGTGGTAGACGACCGCAGTGGTGTTGCCTACCAGGAATATCACTGTGTTTATGGAGAAGACGTCGAGTCGGCGCTCCGTTTTCTCTTCAATGCCATGGCCCCGAAAAAAATAGATGGATTTCCTTTCCAGGGCATCCCTCAAATGATTTACACGGATAACGGGCCGATAGCCAGAAGCCATGTATTTCACCAGGTGATGAAGTATCTTGGCGTTGAGGTTCGGACACATGTGCCTCAAGGCAAGGACGGGCGGCGAGTGACGGCCAGGTCCAAAGGAAAAGTCGAGCGGCCTTTCCGTTCGGTCAAGGAGATGCATGAAACCCTTTATCACTTTCATGAGCCGAAGGATGAAGAAGAAGCCAATGACTGGCTGATGCGGTTTTTGTTCCGGTACAATGCCATGGACCACAGGTCAGAGCCTCATTCCCGCATGGAAGACTGGTTTCAGAACCTGCCGTCAAACGGATTCCGGGAGATGTGCACCTGGGAACGATTCTGCACCTTTGCCCGAGAACCGGAACGTCGGAAGGTGGGTTCTGACGCCAGGGTGCGGGCAGAAGGGGTTTTCTATGAGGTCGATTCGGAGTTGGCGGGCGAGGAAGTGATTTTGTGGTGGGGCTTCTTCGATCACGAACTGTACGTGGAGCATGGAGAAAAACGTTATGGTCCATACTCGCCGGTCGGTGGCCCCATTCCATTACACCGCTACAGGCAGCATAAGAAAAGCAAGATTCAGCAGCGAGCCGACCGGATTGAGGTTCTGGCGAAAAACATCTTCATCCCGAAGACAGCACTAACGGGTGATGACAAGTTTCAGTGCTTTACTGATGCCAACGCGCCGATAATAAAGGAACCTTTTAGCACCCCTGACCCATTTCAGGAGTTGGTCTTTCGCAACTCCATAGCCGCAAAGAAGGCCATAGCCGATTATCTTGGGATGCCGCTGGCCAAACTTGAGCGGGGACAGATGGAGCAGATTGAATTGATCCTGTCCGAGAGCATGGAAAAAGAGGTTGTTATACAAAAAATTCGTGAACTCTTTAAAGGTCTTAAACAGAGGTGACCCGTGTTGAGTGACGTCATGGATTTTTTTGGTTTGACCAAAGACTTGCGGAGTGTCGGGTACTTTGAAACTAACCAAGATCAGCAAGTCTTTAAGGATGTTAAGAAAGCCATCAAGATGGGGAGGCTGGTCGCGGTATCTGGAATGGTTGGTTGCGGGAAAACGACGGCCATGAGGCGTCTCCAAGAAACGCTCGAACAGGAGAGCCTCTTGCAAAACTCTTCGAGAGGTTTTTTCTTAACTTAGTGCATACCAAAAAATATGCCATATTAGTCCTGTTTTTGTTGCCTTATGTGATATTATATAGTATAATAGCTCTCAATAAACAA
>JADFXK010000021.1:0-20349 GCA_015233625.1 Deltaproteobacteria bacterium
TGGCGCAGACAATAGTCCCGCCTCTGATGGCGGCATCAGATTTAGTCATACCCAATCGGCCACCGCACATGACCTCAGAGGTGTGGATGGTGTTCTTGACCAGTATATCACCGGAGACAATTACCCGAGAGGCCAAAATGTAATCGGCCGACAGGGTCCCACCCACTTCCACCCGGGCATTAATTATTCCTTTGGCCACGACCATATCGCCGCTGACTTTAACCTCGGCACCCTTATCCACCATGTCGACGACCAGAGACTCAGCCGTCACTTTAAAACCGGGGGCAATGGTTCCCGCCACTTTAACCAGGCCGTTGAAGTTGATATTCCCCACCGACAAATCGACATCACCCGATATCTGGCGAATATTCAATACTTTTATTTTACCACTGATCAAAACCGCGCCCCCGGCGCAGGTGGCGAAAACCTTATCATCCACCAAGGTCGCGCCCTGGCCGACCTTGAGCGTGGCGTTCTTCGTCGGGGGTCCTTTAAACTTTCGCCCCCGGATATCAGTTCCATCCTTGCTCTCCACCTTGGGGAACTTTTGGGCCAGCAAAGCGTCCTTATTAACCATGGGGAGTTGACCTCGCTCCCGAAAGTCTATGCGGCCGGTCTCGTCCACCTTTCCCACCGTCACCGGTTCGGTGTCAAAATAGTATTTGACATAGCCGTCTTTACCGGGAACCGGCTCCACCCCCATGGCGCAATCAACCGCCAGGGGTACATGTTCGTTCTTGGCTCGGATAACCGCCTGCGAGATGTTCTCGCCCAGGAGACCGGCGACCACTCCGGCTTCCTTCATAGATTTGATGACGAGATCGTATGATACGTCGTTACCACCGCGTTGGGGCGGGATAATGGCCAAAGTGGCCTTCATGTCACCCGGCTCCACGGTGATGACGACCCGACCATCCACCGGCACGACGGGCTCTTTTTTCACCGGTTGGATTTTCCCTTCGCCGCTGGAAGATGGGTTACTCTTTACCCCGGCATCACCACTGGTTGACTTCGACGCCATGCCTCATCCTTAGTTTTGTTGGACACTTCTCCGCCGGATCAAAAAGGCCGAAGATTTGATAACTGGTGATCCACCACTGCGTTCTGTAAATTGGAACAAAATCAAAGATGATTTCTGCGGCTGAGCCCCATTTCTCCTGAGCCAAGACTGATTCTAACCCACATTTTGACCCTGCCCGGCCATCACCGGTTGAAGGAAACCGTGAGACATCCTCCATGGTTCAATTTTTTATCATACTTCTCACTGAAATTGCAACCATCTTGTTTAAACCAGGGTCAATCCTGTTCTCTCGGCCGCCCAGGCCGGAGACGTGGTTGCCGGTTGCCGCAGAAGCGGCGATGATCGGCGGGCCGATCATATCTTTTCCGCCGAGGTACATCGTATACCGGAGTCGAGGCGAAAAGGCATCAAAGCAGAGTATGATATTCTTGTAAAGAGCAAACCTCCAGATCGCCTTTTTTCAGAGTTCTGATCGTCCGAATGGTCGCCCGGGCCCCAGCCAGGGTGGTCGTATAGGGTATCCCGTAATCCATCGTGGTTCGTCGAATTATATAACTATCTTCAGTGGTGATTCGTCCAAAAGGAATATTGATGACTAGATTAACTTCACCGCTTTTGATAGAGTCAATCACATTGGGACTGGGCTCGTGGACTTTACCCAGTTCCTTATTGACAATACCCCATTTATTCAAGAATTTTGAGGTTCCTTTAGTGGCCAAAATTTCAAATCCCAAGTCTTCCAGCTGTTCCACCAATTCTAAAAAACGGTGCTTGTGTCGGTCATGGATGGTGACCAACACCTTCCCAGTCGTGGGCAAGTTTTGCCCGGCAGCCAGTTGAGATTTAGCAAACGCGGCGCCGAATGACCGGCCGATACCCATGACCTCGCCCGTAGACTTCATTTCCGGGCCCAACAGATTATCCACTCCCGGAAAACGCAAAAAGGGAAAAACAGCTTCCTTAACCGAAATATGGGGTGGTGTCACCTGTCCTTTAAGACCCAATTCGGCCAATGTTCGCCCCATCATCACCTGCGTCGCCACCTTGGCCAAGGGAACCCCGGTCGCCTTGCTGACAAAGGGGACAGTCCGTGAGGCCCGGGGGTTTACTTCCAAAACAAATATTTGGTCCGCCTGGATGGCATACTGGACGTTCATCAGGCCGATCACCTGGAGTTCAGCGGCCATCGCCCGCGTGTAGTCAGCGATGCGGTTACACACTTCCTCCGACAGACTGTACGGGGGCAAAACACAAGCACTGTCACCTGAATGAATCCCGGCTTCTTCGATGTGTTCCATGATCCCGCCGATGACAGTGTCGTGGCCATCGGATACCGCGTCCACGTCCACCTCTACGGCCTGCTCCAAGAAGTGATCAATCAGGATAGGATATTCCGGAGACACGGCCAGGGCTTTCTCTGAGAAGGAGATCAAAGAGGACTCGTCATAGACTATCTCCATCGCCCGCCCACCCAGGACATAAGAAGGCCGGACCACGACCGGGTAACCAATCCGGCGGGCTACGGCCACCGCTTCCTCAATTGATCTGGCCGTCCCGTTATCGGGTTGCCGAAGCCGGAGTTTCCGCAACATGGCCTCGAAATGTTTTCGATCTTCGGCCCGGTTGATGCTATCCGGAGAAGTACCCAGAGTCTTGACTCCGGCCTGAGCCAGGGGGGCGGTCAAGTTTAAGGGAGTTTGTCCACCAAACTGGACGATTACCCCCAAGGGTCGTTCGCTCTCCACCACTTCCAGAACATCTTCCACGGTCAATGGTTCAAAATATAGCCGATCCGAAGTGTCATAATCGGTGGACACAGTTTCTGGGTTACTGTTGATCATGATACTCTCTATACCCATTTCTCTCAGGGCAAAGGAGGCATGAACGCAGCAATAATCAAATTCGATTCCCTGCCCGATCCGATTCGGACCAGCCCCCAGAATTACCACTTTGGGTTTGTCTGAGTGGCGGAATTCGTCCTCCACTTCGCAGGTTGAATAGTAATAGGGGGTGTATGCTTCAAATTCCGCGGCACAGGTGTCAACTAATTTGAATGTCTTGGAAATACCCAGAGCAACCCGATGGCGTCGGAATTCCAGCAAAGATTGACCGGTTAAGTCCGCCAGGTGCTTGTCTGAAAACCCGGTTTGCTTTGCCTTTCTTAGGAGTTCTGGTGAAACGCCTGAGGTCCCAGAGGATGCCGCAGACTTGACCTCTTGCTCCAACTGAACAATTTCTTTGATATTGTACAAGAACCAGGGGTCTATTTGGGTCAGCCGAGCCACCTCGTCTATCGTCCAGTCTGTCTTCAAGGCATGGGCAATATAGAAAAGGCGCTCCGAATTGGGCACCTCGAGTTTTCTGGTCATCACTTCGGTGGAAGGCTGAGCCCCATTTTTAAGACCCAGGCAAAACCGGCCGATCTCCAGGGACCGGACGCCCTTGAGTAGGGCTTCCTTAAAAGTTCGGCCGATGGCCATGATCTCACCCACGGACTTCATAGATGTAGTCAGCACATCCTCAGCTCCGGGGAATTTTTCAAAAGTCCAGCGGGGAATCTTGACCACGCAATAGTCAATGGTTGGTTCAAAAGATGAATAGGTCTCTTTGGTAATGTCGTTGGGTATTTCATCCAAGGTATATCCCACGGCCAGCTTAGCCGCAATTTTAGCAATGGGAAAACCGGTGGCTTTCGAGGCCAGGGCGGAGCTTCGGGACACTCGAGGATTCATTTCAATAACTACCATTCGTCCGTCTTTTGGGTTAATCGCAAACTGGATATTTGAGCCTCCGGTTTCCACCCCTATCTCCCGAATAATAGCCAAGGAAGCGTCGCGCATAATTTGATATTCCCGGTCAGTCAGGGTTTGAGCCGGGGCCACCGTAATGCTGTCGCCGGTATGAACGCCCATTGGGTCGAAGTTTTCGATCGAGCAAATGATCACCACGTTGTCCATCTTATCCCGCATCACTTCCAGCTCGAATTCCTTCCACCCGATCACCGACTCTTCCAGCATAATCTCGTGGACCATGCTGGCCTCCAGGCCGTATCTGGCCAATTGGCGCAATTCCTCTAAGTTATAAACTACACCGCCGCCAGTTCCACCCAGGGTATAGGCGGGGCGAATAATTAGGGGAAATCCAATCTGTTCGGCGCATTTAACGGCCTCGTCCAGGCTGCGGGCGATCCCGCTTCGGGGCACGACCAGGCCGATCCGGTGCATGGCATCCCGAAACAGTTCCCGGCCTTCCGCCTTTTGGATGACCGGGAGGGAGGCGCCGATCATCTCCACGCCGAGTCTTTCCAATACGCCGGTCTGAGCTACGGCCACCGCCGTATTCAGTCCAGTCTGGCCGCCTAGAGTAGGTAAAATGGCCTGTGGCCGTTCCCGCTCAAGTATTTTTATGACCATTTCTGGGGTAATGGGTTCGATGTAAGTCCGGTCGGCCGTTTCCGGGTCGGTCATAATGGTGGCCGGATTGCTATTGATCAGGACGATCTCATAACCCTCTTCCCTTAAGGCCTTGCAGGCCTGGGTCCCTGAGTAATCAAATTCACAGGCCTGGCCAATAACGATGGGGCCGGAGCCGATGATCAATATCTTCTTAATGTCTGTGCGCTTAGGCATAGTTCTCTAACCTGGTTGGTATTTTATAAGACACTATTCATTAGTTGCAGTCGCGACATCTGAACTGGTGAGCCTTGGTTGCAGCTTGCTGCCGTCGGTTATTCTTTTTACGGAACTCAAGATTCATTGGGGTGGTGTTACAGAGTTGTCATGTCGCGCGAGATGGTTGATTCCCGAAACGGGTACAGTCGGATTCGTTAATTACTTCATACCATTAAAACCGTAGCCTCTTAAACCGCGCCCGGCTTGACTGAACTATACCACGAACTCGGCCGTCTGGTCAACGTAAAGAAGGTATCTAATATTTTTTCCAGAAGTTAGCCGAATTGAGCCGGCCGCTAAAAATAAACACGGGTTGGCTTGCTTTTTTGTTGGGACCGGGGTAGACTTTGATCAGAGCCGCCCTAATACTTTTATTGCTGTATAGTCCATGTGTTACCATTAGCCAGGGCCAAGCCGAAACATCCTGGCCAGCCCAACTCGGGAAAATCCCCCATGTCCTGGGAATTCACCCTACGAAAATGATTCCGGCCTCCTATGTACAAATCGCGGTCCTGAGGTTACCATTTACCCTCCTGAACAACCAATATAGTCATCGAACGACTGGCAGTCAACGGAGCCGGACAGACTATTGGCAGCTCCGGGTCGTTTGGTCACGGCACCAAACTTGGTATGGGAAATGATTTATAGACATCTGAGGGGATACTCGCATGGACGAAACGATAAAGGATAACCTGGCCGATAGGGCCGCTCGACCCCCGGCCCCGTCATCGGACACCTATCAGTCAATGGCCGAAATTTCGGACTGGTGGCCGGACCTGGTTCGAACCATAATTGTCCAAAATTGTTACAAGCCTATCTGGAACCTGATGAATAACTGGAGAAACTGGGCACTTGGTAGCATGCCGATGATTAACCCAAATCTGTCGATAGACCCTTTCAGCCGGTTGCGAGAAGCGGTTGCCACCGGCCTGGTGTCCTACGCCAGACTTTGTGACCCCCAACTCAAAAATTTGAACACCCTGGTCCAAGAAGGTTGTGAGATGGGGCAAAAATATGCCTCAAGGGCCGGCTTTGATCTGGTGACTCTTTTGGGCACCCTGAGAAAAGCTCAAGATGATGACTGTGCCGCCGACACTTACTCACCGGTGACCACTGTTTCAAACAACCCGGCGGGTCTGAAACCAAATCAATCTCAACACTCTGGAGAGGTTGAACAGAGTCTCAGTTAAACGGCATCCACAGACAGCCGCCAATTAAGGCCTCCCCGGCACGGCTTCCTCACCGCCCTAAAGGCCGCGTCCGATTGGCCGATAAAATGAGGCAGTCCCAAAAGCAATGGAAAAAAGACAAATGTATCTAAACACTTTATCACGCATCATCAAGGTCTTGACCATGTGGCAGGACCCTCAAACCGCGGTTTCACTGATCCTGCAAGACGTTAAGACCGCCTTGGAGGCAAAAGGATCCAGCCTGTTAATTGTCAAGGAAAAGACAGACGAATTAGAAGTTATCATGTCTCAGGGCCTTAGTGACCTTTATCTTCACAAAGGGCCGGTGAGTGCCTCCCCTCTCATCGCCGCCGGGGTTTCGCATCGCCCCATATTAATCCAGGATGCCGCCAATGATCCACGGACTCAATATCCAGAGGCGGCCATGAAAGAGGGAATTGCCTCGATCTTGTCAATCCCGATCATTGTCCGTAAAAACACCATTGGCGCCTTGAGAATCTACACAGCCCAGCCCTGGACTCCGACCGCCGATGATCTGAATTTTACCCAGGCCGCAGCCCATCTTGCAGGGATGGCGCTGGAGATGTCTCGTCTCAACTCTATGCCGGATAGATCTTTCCGCCAGGCCACTCCGGCCAAGTCCCAAACATGGGAAATTTACCCAGCCCATAACGAATGATGACCAAAACACTGCGGGTTCCGTGTTACGGGTTGCGGGTTATTTCACGATCTTATGAAACTTCATTATCTGTGTTGTATTTGGCATAAATACGTCCACCAATTTGTAACATGGTCACTCGTCATGCAAAACCAGGTGGTTTCTTTCATCAACAACCCCGGAGCGGCAACCCAGGGGATAATTACAGGTAACACGAAACGGGCAACGGGCAACCAAGAATCAGCAACCGTTAATGAGGAGTCATTTCATGGCGTCAAATTTCCGTATTGTTTCCCGCCGGAATGGCGGCAATCTCCGGCTGAATTTGATTGGTGACTTTGATGGAACCTCTGCTCACGAACTACTCAACGCATTAACCAAGAATATAGCGACAGTATGTAGTATCTTCATCGACACCAATGGCCTGAAAACCATTTACCCCTTTGGCCGGGAAATATTCCGAAACTACCTAGGGGCATTTGAAAAAAGATCTGGTCGTCTGGTATTCACCGGTGAAAAGAAATTCGCCATCGCACCGCAAGGGAGCAAGTACTTATAAGACGGAGGATGGAATGGAGCAGTTATTGGATATCTTGTTGGTAAGATTGTGTAACAAAGGATTAGTCCCCATAGACGTCCCACGCGTCATAATAGATGTCATGCACATCATCGGCGACGGTGGGTCATTTACGACAAACCTGGTCAATCAACAATTGGAGAGCCTGGGCTGGCAGGGTCAAGTCGTGGATGATGTTACTTTCGAATTGATTGTCATTCTTTTAGAGAATCAGGGGACCCATCGGGTGGCTCGGCACTCCCTGCATTAGTCTTCGAGTTGGGCGTTCCGGGTTGCTCGTTCCTTGTTGCTGGTTCCTGGTTGCTCGTTGAAGACAACCTGTGCCAACCAACGAGTAGCAGCCGCCATTGTTCGTACAAAAGGAACAATTACGACAAGTTGAGGTGTAGCCTCAAACCAGCAACCAGGACCGAGCAACAAGCAACCAGAAACATCAGCGCCAGAGGTTCTCCTTAATCAAGGCCAACTCCTCTTCATTGGGTAGGTAGGGATAATTCCATTGCTTAACATCCGGCAAACAATTCCCGAACGGCCGATTGCAGGCTACCTCTCCATCACGGCCAGGGCATCCCGAAGTCATAAATGGTCGCCCCAGACTAATTATTCCATCGAGTTGTTCACCTGAAAGGTCGAAACCAGCCAGCCTCCCTTGGGCGTCAAAAGAAAAATCTGCTTCCTTCGCTATTCTCTCATCAATCAAATACCTGGCCAATTGGACTCGGAGGTATGCTCCCCAAGACGGCCGACCAACCCCAGCCAAGGCTGATTCAGCTTCCGCCCAAAAAGAAAACAGTTGGGACACGGCGCCGGCCTCAGCCACTCTGGTCATGGCCTGACACACCTCATATTCCGTTTCGCCCAAGCCGACAATTAGGTGGACTCCCACTTGGCCCGGCCCGAAAATGGACACGGCATCGGCCACGGTTTCCCAATAGTGCTCCCACCGGTGCGGCCCTTCAACTCCCTTCCCTCGGAACCGATCAAAGATAGAGGGAGTAACACCATCCACTGCGACTCCCAGCATATCCACTCCGCCGGCCTGTAACCTGAGGAGGTGTTCACGCTTCATAATGGTGGGGCTGGCCAAAACAGAAATGGGCGCATCCACGGCCGGGGCCAAACGTCTAACCATCACTTCAGTATCCCTAACACACCTGGAGTTGGTAATCATTGACAGACAAACTCGTTTGACGGCCCCATTCCGATCATTGATCCGGTCAATAACCTCGTCTAAAGACACCAACGGCCAGTCCACTTTGATAAAGCTCTTTTGCTCAAAAACACCCGGCCGCTTCCGGGCTAACCCACAGTAGGCACAGTTGGCTTTGCAGCCTTCGTTGTAGTTCAACAATAAATTAATGCACGGATTCTGGGCGCCTCGATAAAACCGTCCTTCCCTAATGCCCAGAGCCATAGCCGAGGCTAAACTCAGTCTGGCAAATTCCGGGCTTTCACTCCGATGACACGCGTCATGATTCATCATCACCCATCCTACATTCTGTTTTCCGAACTTACGGATTGACATTCCCCATATTGCGATTCAAGATATATTACCAATATTGAATTCTTTCGCCAGGTATTCCATCAGCCGGTGCAATTCTGAGTCAAGCAGTTCGAAGACTGATCTGGCCTGGTCCAGATCCATACCCAGGGCGGCTTCCTCCAATCTCCGCGCATAGGCGACAGCTCTGCCGGCCCGGATCTCTTCGGTGATACCGGCCAGGCTATGGGCCGTTTTTTGCACCAGGCCCGCGTCGTTCGAACTGAGGGCCTGCCGCAGCGTGGCGAGTTTACCTGGGATTATTTGTAAACACAAGGAAATAGTCTCCTCGAAAAGATCCTCTTGCCCCTGATGCTTATGTCTTAGTTTGGCCATGTCGACCAACTCGGCCTGGTCCACATCATCCGGACGAACTTCCTGCAGTGTTGCTCTTCGTTGAGTAACTCGTGCAATAATTTCAAAAAGCTGGTCTATTTCAATAGGTTTTGAGACATATTCGTTCATTCCGGCTTCCAGGAATTTTTCCCGGTCACCCTTCATGGCATAGGCCGTCAAGGCGATAACCGGAATGTTAGGATCATTAATCCCGGAAGTCGATGCTCTAATCTTTCTAACGGCCTCCAGACCATCCATCTCCGGCATCTGGACATCCATCAGGATAACATCGAAATGCTCCTGCTCAAATGCGGTTAGAGCTTCGAAGCCATTATTCACGGCCGTAACCCGCTGGCCAGTTTCAGCCAAAAAATGGAGGAGAAACTTCTGGGTGATTAGATTATCCTCAGCCAATAGAATGCGCCACGACGGCACGGCGGGGCCTGGTTTCCCTTCCGGGCTGGGCGGTTGTTCGTCTGGTTGGAGAGCCGATGTAGCTTCTTCGAATTCGACCGTAAAATAGAACTGGGAGCCCTGGCCTGGGCAACTCTCAAACCAGATGTGCCCCCCCATCATCTCAACTAACTTCTTAGATATAGCCAGCCCCAAACCGGTCCCGCCATACTTCTTGGAGATAGATCCATCAGCCTGGGTAAAGCTTTTGAAGAGTTCCGGCTGCTTATCTTCCTGAATCCCTATTCCGGAGTCGCAAATGGTAAATAACAACGACACTACAGTTTTTTTTCCGGGCTCCGATCCAGATCCTGGGGCGTGCGTCGATACCTTAACCCTTATTTCTCCTCGTTCGGTAAATTTGACGGAATTGCCGACCAGGTTGGTCAAGATTTGTCGCAACCGGCCGGCGTCACCAATCAGGGACCTGGGAACATCTGGATCAAGGTCATAACACAATCCTAGATTCCGGCATTGCGTTTGAAGCATGAATACGCTCATGATATTATTCAAAAGATCGTAGAGGTCGAACGCTTCCCGGACCAGCGTTACCTTCCCGGCTTCGATTTTAGAGAAATCAAGAACATCGTTGAGAATACTTAGGAGTGAGCCGCCGGCGTCCTTAATCATCTCGACGCATTCCTTTTGCATCGAATTCAGCCCCGTGGTCAATAGCATGTCGGCCATGCCCATTACTCCGCTAACGGGGGTGCGAATCTCGTGGCTCATGTTGGCCAGAAATTCACTCTTGGCCCGGTTGGCGTTTTCAGCCAGATTTCTGGCCAGGATCAATTCCCGTTCCATCCTTTTGCGCTCACTATTGTCCCGGCACGTTCCAACCACCAACATCCGCTTGCCTGAATGATCTTTAATCTCCGTTACCACATGTTCCGTGTCAAAGATGGTTCCATCCTTACGCCGGGCCTTAAATTCTTTGCGGAAGATACCGCGCGTGTCAAGGGCTGGAGACATCTCTTGAGTGAACCCCTGAAACATCTCTTTACTTACGTGGAGAAATTCTGGATTCCGGCCAATAACCTCATCGACTTTGTAGCCAAACATTGTCTCTATGGCCGCATTGGCCATCACAATCCGACGGCTATGGGGTGTAAAGACCAACACCGCTTCATGCAGACTGGAAAAGACGCTTTCCAATAGCATATTAGATTTTGTTAGCTCTTCCTCCATTCGCTTGCGCTCGGTGATGTCCATGAAATTCCCTGAAACCCGGACTACTTGTCCATCCCGACGAAACACTTTTGCTGTGGTCCGGACCCATAGCTCTTTTCCCTGGGCAGTCGTAAACTGCAATTCCAGATCATAGGGTTCACCCTGCTCCACCGCCCGTTGAAAGGCCTCGGCTATCTTTTCTTTATCTTCGTCTTTATAAAATTCAACGGCTTTCTGGATATTATTGAGGTCAAAATCCAAGGGTGATACCCCATAAATCCGGTAAACCTCTTCGGTCCAGAATAATTTCTTGGTCACGACATCATATTCCCAACCGCCGACCTTGGTGATCCTTTGCGTTTCGTTCAAAAGAGCTTCACTCTTTCGCAACGCCTCCTCGGCCCGCCGCCGGTCAGTGATGTCTTCAAAAATGCCGATGGCACCCAAAAAGCGTCCATCTCCGGAAATGATACTCTTGTGCCATGCCTTTATGCTGATATTCTTCTTACTGTTGATCGTGACATAGTCACCTTCAAAATGGCCGGTCCCTTTTTGCAGGGCATCCTCCACCGCCCAGCGTGCTGGCTCGTCCTTCATCCCTTTGACCATATTGAAGCCGATCAGTCTCTCCCTGGGCGCGCCCAGAATTTCGGCCAGCTTTTCATTACAATTGGTAATCACCCCGTCATGATCAAATTGCATCACTCCCAAAGGAGACTGTTCAAAAATCAGCCGGAACATCTCTTCACTTTCCCGTAAAGCGTCTTCGGCTCGCCGTCGGTCGGTGATGTCCAGACTGGTCCCGATAATTCGGTAAATGTTTCCTATCTCATTGCGCAAAGGAGTCAACCCGGACAGCCACCATTTCTCGCTTCCCTGGAAGTTGGCCATTTCTTCAAACCGAATAGTCTCGCCGGCTTCAACACAGCGTTCCAGGCCGCGACGCCAGGCTGCCGCGGTTTCCGGACTGATCATTGGGACCAATTCGTCCGGCGTATTCCCTTTGATGTCGGCAACCCTCAATCCCGTCAGCCACTCCACGGCCAGGTTTTGATCCACATACCGGAAATCTCCTTCTGCCGTGACATCGACGGCATAGACGCCCCGATCAACGCCCCGATAGATGCTCTGCAAAAATGCTTCGCGCTCTCTTAATGACTTTTCCGTCTCTTCACGTTCGACGATTTCTCTTTGCAACTGCTCATTGGCGGCATGTAGTTCAGCCGTGCGGGCCACAACCAGACCTTCCACGTTCTCGTAGGCTTGCTGCAGCGACTCTCTCGCCTGCTCTCTTTCGACCAACACATCGCCTAAATACGTCACAGTCCGCTGGTGATCCGAGATTACCCACCACAAGGCCAAGAAGAAAGCCAGCAGACGCCAGACATGCCCCAGCCACCAAGACGAGCACCAATATCTGGAATAGGGAAAAGTCAGTCCGGCGACACCAAATAGGACAGCCAGGGCCGCGAACAGAAACATATCCGGCTCGCCATCCCGGCGCCAATTAAGGAAAAGACGGCAGGCCGAAATAATGAACAGAACTCCCGCCACAAGGTTAATTTCTATCGCGGCCGTAGTGAACTGCCCATTATTCAGCATCAACGGGAAAAGCTCCCGCTGGGTCAACATCAACAAACCCAAAACCAGCGAACCGGCAACCATCATCGAGGGGATCGTCCTCCGGAACAACGGCTCGTGCTTCTTCAACCTGGGGGCCGCCCAGATCAAGGCGAACCAACCCGCACCGGCCAGGCTGGCCAAAACCCGAGACAAAACGAACCCCCTGCCTGGCACTGCCACCGCGTGGACCAAATCCAGCGCACCCATACTGATGAAACCGACGCCCAACAGATGAAACTCGACCGCCCGGTCCGGCCGTCTGTCTTGGAGCAGGAATATGGCCATAACAATGGCAGCCACACTTCCCGCCGCCTCCATGACGGACTGAAGTTCCGGATTCATCCAGATCCGATGACCAAACCAGGACGACACCGCCCATCCAACCAGCACCGGTCCGATAAACACGGTCAGCAGCAACGCCTTTTGAGATTTGTTCATTATCACCTTTATACCTCGGTCAGGTGGATGCGAGCGCAGCGCTTAGCCTATTTTATGTTCGGCATTATTCGGTGTTTTTTGGCTTACCCGGTTTCCCGTGTGTCTAAGATCCGGCTCAATCGGTTGAATTGAATTTCGCCGCCGGAACCACGGCCAGGGTCACCATGGCTTTGGAGATAAGAGTTTGATCGCCGGAAGAGAAGGCAAATACCTCGGATTCAGACACGATGATCTTCTTGCCGCCGTTAATCACCCTGGCCCGGCAGATCAGACTCTCTCCTCGGGCGGGTTTGAAAAAATTGATCTTAAACTCCACGGTCAGGATGCGATAATCTGGAGTAACCGTCGTATAGGCCGCATATCCCGCGGTGTGATCAGCCAGGGTAGCGATCAACCCGGCATGACCAAATCCATCCTGCTGGAGATAATCAGGTCGCAACGCCACTCGGGTCTGGAACCGGCCCGGGGCCACCAGGTCCACCTCAAATCCACAAAATTTAGGAAAACCTTGGACATAATCTCTCTTGAGAAACTCAAACCACTCTTCACTCATTGGGGTCCCTGCTGCAACGCGGTAATAACGGCCCGCATAAAGGCCGGCAGATCATCCGGTTTCCGGCTGGTGATCAGGTTTCCGTCCACCACCACTTCCTTATCGATGTATCTGGCTCCGGCGTGGATCATGTCGTCTTTGATGGCAAAAAAACAAGTCACGGTGCGTCCCTTGAGAATATCGGCCGAACACAACATCCATCCCGCGTGGCAGATGGCCGCCACCACGCGACCTTGTTCGAAAAGATTCCTGACCAGATTGACCATGGCCGGGTAACGACGCATGAAATCGGGGGCGTACCCGCCCGGGATAATAATTCCATCGTATTCCACAAATGAAATGCGTTCGGCACTGGTGTCTACTTTCACCGGCATCCCCGTTTTTCCCTTGTAAATATCGGAACTACCGGAGCCGACCAGGGTTACTTCCGCTCCGGCCTCCCGGAGCCGATAGTAAGGATACCAAAGTTCATTTTCATTATACATCTCCTCAGCCAGAATGATGATTCTTTTTCCTTCCAGTTCCATGATCTCACCCCTTCATATTGTTGATCGGGATATTGCTGATTGCGGGTTGCGTGTTCCGGGTTGCGGGTTACAGGATTATTGATAATGTTGATCAAAAGTGGCGAGATGTCAATTCAATCCTAAGCAGATTACTGGACTTCATTAGGAGCGGACTCCCATATATGTTTGTTTAACCCACTGATAGTCACATTGTTTCCCTCATGATGAGATACCGAACGGTATTGTCTGATTCATTAACTAATGACCTTCCACCCTTCAACCATTGGCTAAGATTGATAATGACCGTTCCGTTGCCTCTTACCCGAAACCCGGAACACGGAACACGCAACACGTAACTCGTAACCCGCAACACCACGACATCTGGCCCATGTCATTCGCTAACATAAAAAGCCGCCACGACAATTGTGTTTTTTGTTGCCTTTAGCCGCATAGTAGAATAGATTAACCTGATAATCAAGTCGAAATCATACGGCAACCATCCCTCAAACGTTTTATGCTGCCAGTGACCAACGCAAGATAGGGATATCAGATGGAGTCACTCTCGTCCTGAGTCCGCATTCTATGACCACCACCAAACCAGAAAAAAAGGAGAAAAAGATGGATGAAAAAATTGAGGTTATTGAAGGTTCTGAGTTAACCCGAAAAAAAATTGCCTTCCGGCTACTGTACACCTTTCTGTTCGTTATTATTTTAGAAATCCTTAAGTATATCGTTCAGGTCATTGCCTTGTTTCAGTTTGTCATCCTGTTCATCACCAAAAGCTACAGCCCGCCTCTGAGGAACTTCTCAAATAAAATCTGTAACTACAGTTACCGCGTCATGCGCTATGTCACCTTGAACGAAAACGCCCGGCCATTTCCATTCGCCGAGTTCCCCATGGAAGCTGATCCGAGTGAACCAGAAGTTCGCTTCGACTAGCCACCAGGTTTCCTCACTTTCTTTGATACACCGCAAGAACGCAAAGGTTGATTAACTTGTCCTTTGCGTTCTTTGCGTCTTGGAGTCCTTTGTGGGCTTGACCTTTCAAAAAATCACCGGAGGAAGATTATGAAAAGATCCAGGATGTGGCTGTGGGTTTGGATTTTTGCCTGGCTATCCATCATTAACCCCGGAATCATGGCCGCCCAAACAGAGCCGAACAGCCAGGCCGGGGAGCTTATCCCCAGGGAAGTCATTTTAGGGAATCCAGTGCGCATTTCTGTCCGAATTTCCCCCGACGGCACCAGGCTTTGCTATGTGGCCCCATCGGCCCAGGGCGTACTCAATGCCTGGGTCAAAACTATTGGTCGGAACGATGACTCGATGATTACCAACGACACTCACCGGGGGATCACCCACTGCGGGTGGGCCTACAACGGTCGCCAGCTTCTCTACATTCAAGACAAAGACGGTGACGAAAACTGGCATCTTTACACAGTTGACCCAGCCACCAAAAAATCCCGAGACCTGACACCTTTTCCAGGAGTCCGCGCCCAAGATTTCATGACCGACAAAAGACACCCTGATCAACTTTACATCGGGCTGAACAAACGAGACCCAAAAGTTTTCGATATGTATCGCCTGAATCTCAAATCCGGAGATCTCAGCCTGGCCGCGGTAAATCCCGGAGACGTCCAAGGCTGGGTGGCCGATCATAACTTAATTATTCGCGGTGCCGTGGCCTCAAACCCCACGGACGGGAGCACCGTCATTCGGATCCGGACCTCAGCAGGTAGTCCCTGGAACGACGTTATCACGGCCCCGTACGGTGTAGAATTAGATTTAATCGGATTCACCCCTGACAATCAGAAGCTTCGGGTATCCACTTCTCTGGACTCGGACACCTCCCGTCTAGTTGAGCTTGATGGCCGGACCGGTAACCCACTCCGGACCATTATAGCCAATGACCAGGCCGATCTGGGCGAGGTCATGATCGACGACGACACCCATGAGGTTCAAGCCGTATCTTTCACTTATCTAAGACGTAAATGGACCGTTGTGGACCAGAGTCTAAAGGCGGACTTCGAGACGTTATCCAAAGTCAAAGACGGCGAGATGAGCATCATCAGCCGAGACCTGGCTAAGCGAAAATGGATTGTCACCTACAACCTGGATAATGCCCCTTACAGCTATTATCTCTATGACAGCCAAACGAAGCAAGCCGAGTTCCTGTTTACCCACAAACCCGCCCTGGAAAAATTCACCTTAGCCAAAATGAACCCGGTGATCATCGAGTCCCGGGATGGGCTGAAACTGGTTAGTTTCCTGACCCTTCCGCCCGGTGGCCAAACTAAGCCGGAGCGGCTGGTCTTGCTCGTTCATGGTGGCCCCTGGGCTCGAGACTACTGGGGGTATGACGGCCAGTCCCAATGGTTGGCCAATCGGGGATACGCCGTGCTTCAGGTAAACTTTCGGGGATCCGATGGGTTCGGCGAAAAATTCCTCAATGCCGGGAACGGGCAATGGGGCACCGGGGGCATGCAGCACGACTGGAGCGATGCGGTCCACTGGGCCATAAAATCAGGAGTGGCCGATCCTAAACAGATCGCCATCATGGGCGGCAGTTACGGAGGCTATGCCGTTTTGGCCGGTTTGACTTTTACGCCCCAACTGTATGCCTGCGGCGTTGATCTGGTCGGGCCATCCAATGTCAAAACTCTGATGGAAAGTATTCCGCCCTATTGGGAACCGATGAAGAAGCAGATGTTGCTAAGGATAGGGGATGCGGAAAAGGACCAGGCGTTGAACCAGAGGATTTCCCCGCTCTTCCACGTGGATAACATCAAAGCTCCCCTGCTGGTGGGCCAAGGGGCCAATGATCCCAGGGTAAAAGTGGCTGAGTCCGACCAGATAGTGGCGGCGATGCGACAGAAAAAGCTGCCGGTGTCATATGTCGTTTACACTGACGAAGGCCACGGCTTTGTGCGTCCCGAAAACAGGCTCGACTTCTTCGGGCGGGCCGAAGTGTTCCTGGCCAAATACCTGGGCGGCCGGGTGGAACCATGGAAAAAGTATCCCGGGTCCAGCGTTCAGGAAAGGTAGTCAGCCACAACCAGGTCCCCCAAATCCTTATGTTACAGAAATAGACCGGGCCGCCTCATGAGACGACCCGGTCTATTGTGTTTATTGACATCTGAGCTTGACTACGGGATGACCGTACTCGTGAAAGGCGAGCCTGCCGTATTGCGGGCATCGAACTCCCGGATAATGACCACACCGGCAGCCACGGCCGTAAACCTGGCTCGGGACGTATCCGTGGCACTTATAATCGCCACTGTACCGATTGTGACGTTGTTAGCCGACCATACGTATGGCGGGAACCCGCCGTAGGCGAACAAGTCATATGTGGCGCCCGCTTTGATCACTAAAGACGACGGGAAAATTTGCGGGGTGCTTCCGGCCGGATTAGTCACGGTAATACTGGCCACCGCCGAGCCTTTGATCTTATCCACACAAGTCAGGATAACCGAGCCAGGATTAAGCGCTTTAAAAGTAGCTTGGGAAGTATCCGAGCCTGTTGTAACCGTGCCCAGATGAGTGTCGTTTACGGTCCAGGAATAGGGAGGCGTGCCACCGACGGCATTAAAAAGATACGTTTCCGTTGGGGCTATGGTCAGAGTTGGCGGCGAGACCGTCAAAGCATTGGCCACCAAGGTTACCGTGACCGTACCCGTGGACTGATTATTATTGGCGTCCTTGACCGTGATGTTGCCAGTGCCAGGGCTGCGCGGGGTGAAAATACCCAGGCTGCTGTCATTAGGATCCGCCGCAACCGACCCGACGGACAGGTTGTCGATGGTCCAGGTATATGGTTTCACTCCCCCGTAGGCAAAAAAGGTGTAAGGTGGCGCATCTTGGGTCAAACTGATGCTGGTGGGATAGATTTGGATGAATGCCTGGGTCAACGTGATCTTGGATGTCGTTTGATTGTTGTTAATGTCTACGACAGTCAGGACCACCGAATCAGTCGCTGAGGTGCTCTGATGCTGGGCCGGCGGGGTGTACTTAATCATAGTCGTATCCGAACCCACAGCGCTCAGCGTGCCCAGCGTATTAACACTTAATATCCAGGTGTACGGGGCGGTGCCACCGCTAACCTGAAACGTCACCGGGTCACTGCCATAAGCTATGGAGGGATCCTTTGGATAAACCAGCAGTACCGCATCCTTGACCGTGACCACAGCCGTGGCGCTGGCCGTGTAGGTATCCCGGACGGTAATGGTCGTCGTAACCGTAGACGACGGGGTGATCGAGGCCGACGCAGTCAAAGTGGCGTGCGCCGAATCCGTGGGAAAAGGCGTAATGGTGGCTACACTGGAATCGGAACTCTCCCATGTATAGGGCGGCGTACCTCCCGAGACAAAAAACTTGTCATAGACCGCGCCCTTGGTTACTGTGAGCGCGGATGGTGAAATGACGATATTGGACGAAACCGTGACAGTACACGGCGCGGACAGGCTCCCGGTGAACAGGTCCTTAACCTGAATAGTACAAGTGCCGGGCTTGAATGCCTGAAAAGTTCCTGATCTGGGATCGACGAATTGACCAACGGTCCCGTCGCTGGAAGACCACAGATAGGGGCCGGTCCCGCCGCGGGCGCTGAAGGTGTGGGTTGTCCCGCTGGACATGGAGAAAGTGGTACCTTCTAAGATGTAAACCCCGGTTACTGTAATTACTGCAAACCCGGCCGCACCGTTGACCTCGGCCGGGGTACAGGTCAACATCACCGTCCCGATTTTGGAAGTGGGTGCGGTGTAGACGCAGGATCGAGCCGTAGCCACAATGGTGCCCATAGTCGTGTCGCTTAAGGACCAGGTGACCGTCGTCTTACCGCCGGTGGCGTTAAAGGTGTAGGATTCGCCTGTGGATAGGGTGACAGCACTGGGATTGACCACCACGTTGGGGACTATTACCGGTGGGTTCACACCGGAACTTCCGGAGCCGCCGGCACCGCACCCGGCCAACAGAAAAATGACGGCAGTGAGAATAGTCGCCAATACCGCCACGCTGGTCATGACCATGCCAAAGGTATTGGGGGTGACCTCTTCCAACGGATGACGTCTGATTGCATTCATGGTCTTCCTCCATATCCTTATAATGTTTTATAAAATTCTACGTTGACGAAAATATATGACCCACCCACGGAGGCCGTTACCTTGCCGTTACCAATGGTCGTGGTGTCCTTGGGAGTCAAGGTGGTACTGGCCGTCCCATTACTACCTGTGGTCAAGGACGCGGCGCCCAACGTCCCGATGGATGCGGTTAAAGCCACCACCACGCCGCTTTTGTAGATCTTGGTGGGATCACTTTCGGTGGGGTCCCAGACCACTACCTGGATCAAAGCCGACCCTCCAGTGGCCACATTGAGCTTATCCGGGATGACGGTTACTTGGATGGTGTATCCGGTAGTCGGATCCGTACCACCACCACTGGACGCGCCGCCGCCGCAGCCGACCATTCCCAAGGTGGTAGCGCAGACGGCCGACATCACCAAGACCAGGATCAGGGCCCGAGGGATAAAATGACTTCTCATATCGACACTCCTTTGACGCGATGGTTATGATTAACGTTGTCCCTTTGTTGCCGGATATCAAGCCAATTCGCCGGCCCCCCGGACCGGACGCCCCGGCCGTCGGTGGTAAAAGAATACTCTGGTTTACCTACAAGCAATTGATGTGCCATTTCGGCATTCGGCTTAATTTAATGACCTTCACGGCTCTCCCTTGTCGTTTCGAGCCAGGCAATAAATCTCAAGATTCCCAAGATTCGTTCGGAATGACAGAGTGATAATCGTTGGCTTGGGAGTTGTGTCAGCCGGTTGCGCGACGTTGCCCTTTTTTCATTCATCCCGGACTTCACGGTATTGGCCTTGGACAGGACCCGACCTATGTCAAAAAATCGTCGGGGCCAGGAATCGGGCTGGACATCATGATTTATCTCATGACATCCGACCTGGCTGAGCACCCGGTGACAAGGTCCGGTGGGCCGAAAAGAAATATTTTTTAGCTCCTAATTGATTTCCTTGGAGCGTCAGGACTATTGTGTGGCGGAGGAATTCAGGATGGGTTCAACCGATTAGCCTTAATAGGACCGGTGCCACAGGTTGGCGCGGAGCCAATAACAGCCATAAGGAGATGATCATGATTGTCAGAAACGTCAATAGCGAAGAAGTATTAGCCACAACCTACCTGGCCCATCGCGGGGCTGTCGCCCGGATGATCCTAGACAGAAGGACGCTTAAGGAAATCGGATTCCTGGCCCTGGCCATCTTGGAGCCGGAGCGATCCATAGAAGGACATATAGACCCCATGGAAGAGATCTACATGATCATGGAGGGGAAAGGAGAAATGACCGTGGATGATGAAACCAGACCGGTTGGCCCGCTCGATGCGGTGTGGATCCCGACCGGCTCGTTACACGCCTTAAAAAACATCGGCAACTCCGACTTGGTCGTTCTGGTCGTAGCCGGCCCAGTGGACTAGCTCTGGATCTTTCCCCAATCCTGTTGAATTAGCAGTGCGACGTCAAGATGTCTCGCTTCGTTCTAAATGACAGGAAGCTTCGCACCGAAATGACAGAGAAGTGGACCTTTCGGAATAACGATGTAAATTTG
>JADFXK010000021.1:20367-23074 GCA_015233625.1 Deltaproteobacteria bacterium
TCTTATCACATCCGAAGATGGTCAGGCCGCGCTTTAAGTCAACAGTATTGGGATATTCCCCGGACCCGGCCTGACCGAGCGGCTGGATCAGGCTGTGTCGTCAAATATTCTGAAATCATGTGACGACAACATCTTGCCATAAGCCTGGGCCGTCTTTCGTTTCTCACGGACACCTTTTATGGCCGTCTTAAACTCATGGCGTTTTTTTTGGGCCAAGGCCAGGTTGGCACTATCATGCTCATTAATTTTCTTGATTAGATTGCGGCAGTCATCGATCTTTAGAATAATCTCTTTAGATAGATCATCCGTCAACTGCTCCGGGTACCCGGGAAGAGCCTCAAATACATGAATCAGCCTGGAGACCTCCTGCTGATAGATAGAATTCATCAAATCAAACTTGTCTTGCCGCCGATCGATCAAATTTCCCAGATTTGAAAGGTCTTCATTTCCCATCGCGCGGCCAATTTCCAGCGTCAGAGACAACACCTTCTCCACCTCGCTGTTCATCCGGCTGAGCAGATTAGAGAATTCCTTCTTTTGATCGAAATCCATATCCATGGTCCGTCCAGACCCGAACTTTCGAAAGGGCCTATCTACCTCTTTTCCGAAGCGCTGCGTCGGCCTGGGGAGGCGAGTAAATTAAGGCACAGTTCTCTGAAACTATCATCGATTTCGGCCGCCTGGACAAGCAATGGCTCACAGATATCGTCACCGTCCAACCGGTGATAGACACTTTCAGCATTGTCATAAATCTCGGCCCAACTGTATTCCGGCATATCCGGGACGCCAATCACGAAACTCCGGATATTTAAAGCGTACCGGTTATCTGTCGTCCGAAAAAGTGTGGTCGCCCTAACCGGAGTTCCGGGACCAATCTTTTCCAGATCTTCAAGAGTGCGAAATGAAGAGCTGTGAAGCGCAATCAGGTCCCCGGAAAATCGGAGGTCATCCATGCCGGTCCGCTCGATGACATGTTGCGGGGTAGACTCCGTTTCAATCTTTCGCCTGCGGTATTCGTCTAAGTTGATAACCATGGACATCCCTTTCTTAGAAGAAGCTGGTGGAGGAAGACCGGCTGGAACAGCGCCCTCCTTGGTGCTGACCTGGATGGCCGGGCCATTGGCTGGCACTAATAATCTTATAGCATCCCGGACTGTTGCCGGCAACTCAGAGCTATATTTTTTTCTTGGCCTCAGGACAGGCAGTTAGTGCCTATCTTGCTGGTGGCGATGATCCCTTCTCCGGACCGGCCAGGAAATTTTTGCCGCGATCAGGATGATGGAGATCTTATTTGAATCCAAGGACCGGCGGGGTTAACTCGAGAAAAACTTGCCCTTGAACCATCCCTGATATCGCCGTCGAGCTGCCTTGAGTTGTATTGGATACAAGATACGTGCCAAAAAATTTCTTCACCAGGCCTTGGCACCCAAGAGGAGAGGTGACCGCAGGTGAAACGAACAGGCAGGTGAACGATCTCCGCCAAAACAAGAGGACGCAAGAACAATATCCACCGCGTCCTTGCGTCCTCTTGACATAACATTCGGTCAGGCCAGCCTCGGGCTATTTCTTCTTTAAAACCTCCACCCTGATCTTGCCTTTCAATGCTTCAGCAAAAGCTTTGGCGTCCGAGGCACTACCAACGATGGCCCCGTAGTGCATGGGGATGGCCACCTTGGGGTTAATGGCCAGGGCCGCCTTAATCCCTTCCGGCGCGTCCATGACGTAAGTGCCCGATACCGGGATAAAGGCAATGTCGACCTTAACATCCTTCATTTCCGGGATGAAATCCGTGTCACCGGCATGGTAAAGACGAACCCCGTTCACCGTCACGATAAATCCCAGCCATTTATTTGACTTGGGATGAAAATTCTTGTCGGTGTTATAGGCCGGCACCACTTCCACCATCACGTCATCAATGGTGATTTTATCACCAGGCTGGACGATCTTGATGTTCCCCGTGAGCTTCTTGGCCGAATCCTTTTCCGTCACGATAATCGTATTGGGACCTTGAATCTTCTTCACGTCATCTGGCGAACAGTGATCAAAATGCTCATGGGAGATGAAGATAATGTCGGCCGTGGGACCAGAGGTGATCTGAAATGGATCAAAGTAGATTTTCTTTTTGCCGGCGATCAAAAAACAATCATGTCCCAACCAGGAAATGCTCTTCAAGACTTCTTCCAGCATAGCGCCCTCCTTTGCCATTGGCACAGTTGGTTTTTCCGCAGAGGCCAGATGGACCGGCCCAGTCCGGTTTTGACTATCCTTCGCCACACCTCCACCCGTGACTACTCCGCTGACTGGTTCCATGGCCTGCTCGGCTGTCCGGCCGGCCACCGATGGAGACGGCATGATTACGAGTTGCAAAGCTGCAAGAGTGAACAAAACAATAAGTAGTATCCGCATAATCATTCTCTTTCCCGCCGGTTGGAGGTTATCTTTAACCCGGCTTTTGACTATCCGTAATCAGCCTTTTGAGGGCCCTGGGATCACTGGCCCAGTTCTTGGCTACTTTAACGTGCAGGCCCAAATAGACCCGACTGCCTAACAAGGTTTCGATGCCCTTCCTGGCGGCCTGACCAATTGTCTTTAGCTTTTGGCCTTGTTTACCGATAACAATGCCCTTTTGGGATTCCCGTTCCACCTGGATGACGGCTTCAATGAAAATCATACCTTTTTGTTCATCTTCCCGGAAGGACTCGATTAC
>JADFXK010000220.1 GCA_015233625.1 Deltaproteobacteria bacterium
AAAAACTGAAACAGAATATCTCCCTTTTTCGCGCCGACAGACCTCCGGATGCCTATTTCCCTGGTCCGTTCCTTAACCGACAATAGAAACAGATTGGCCAGGACAAATCCCGCCCCGATCAAACAGATAACTCCGGCCAGACCTAAAAAGACAATCAACGATCCGGTTAAGGCCACCAAAAATTTGATGATTTCCATGGGAGAGATGATTCTAAAATCGTCCGGCTGATCATCGGCTAGGCCATGGCGTTGTCGTAGGAAGAGTTTCATCTCATTTTCATAATGGCTCAGGTTTTCTTGATCCAGGAAGCGGATTCGGAACATAGTGACGTATCTGGTTTCGTTAGTGATCTTCCGCATCACGGTGGAAACGGGCATGATCAACCGGTTATCCAGATTCACTCCGACGGGGCTCATGCCTCGTTCTGAAAGCACCCCGATGATCTGGACCAGGACTTGCTTGACCATGATGAATTTACCGACTGGATTTTCAGTTCCAAACAATTCTCTCTGCAGATCCTGACCAATTATTCCGACATTTTTCAGACCGAGTACATCGCTCTCGGCCAGATCAGAACCTTCGATTACCGGCCAGGACCAGGCGGAGCTATAATCGCTGGTGGAACCGATAATCAGGGTTTGGTATTTATTGTCTTTATAGGAAGCGGTTATGCCCTCGACAATCATCAGCGGCACGGCCAAGTAGGCGGTGGTAAAGGCCTGTCTGGCGGCCTCAACATCTTCCAGAGTGATGGTCTTTGTCCGCAATCCTACGGCCCGAGCTTCATCACTCCCCGCTATAACCATAAGCGAATCCGGTCCAAAGCGTTCAACCATCTTGTATGCCTCTTGAAAAGCCCCTTCCGTGGCCGCCACAATGACCGTAATGGCCGAGATGCCCAGGGCGACGCTGACCAGGCAAAAGAAGGTTCTCACCTTGAAAGCCCTAACCGCCATCAGCGCCTGGGCCAGTATCCTGATCAGTCGCATCATATTATGTTATGACTCTTCAACAGGGGCATAGCGTTAGCATTCAAGAGACAGGCACAACGTGGAGGAAGCAGAGAGAACAACGAAGGACTAAGGGATTTTACCGGGATATGCAGAGGGCGGAAGAAACACTCTGCGCTCACTTTTGTTTTCTCTACGACCTCCGCATTATGCTCAAAAACTCAGGTCAATGACTAAATTAAAGCCTGAACAGCGGTGCGGGAACCGATCAGGTCTCAATCAAGCCGTCCTTAATCCGAACAATTCTAGATGCGTACCCGGCGATGTGGGGGTCATGGGTGATAATGATGACTGTCTTGTGGTCGGCATTCATTCGAACAAAAAGCTTCATGATGTCTTCAGCCGTCCGGCTATCCAGTTGCCCCGTGGGTTCATCTGCCAGGAGAAGTTCCGGAGAATTAATCAAGGCCCGGGCAATACCGGCCCGCTGTTGTTCCCCGCCGGAGAGCAAGGCCGGTTTCGACTTGGTCCGGTGCTCTAACCCCACCATCCGCAACAGATCCGCCGCCCGGCCAGCCGCGTCGTTATCCGATTTCATGGTGTATAGACTTGGGAGCAAAACATTTTCGTACACGGTGGCGTACGGGATGAGGCAAAAATTTTGGAACACGAAACCAATGTGTTCATTCCTGATGACGGATAGTTCATCATCGGTCAGCTTGGTCACATCCCGGCCGGCCAAGGTATACCGGCCATCGGTTGGGACATCCAGGCATCCGATCAGGTTCATCAACGTCGTTTTACCCGATCCGGAAGGACCCATTACCGCCACGAACTCTCCTTGCCGAACGTCCAGGTCAATCCCCTTCAAAATGGCCACGTCTTGGTCGGCAATCCGAAAGCATTTGGTTACCTTATCCATAAGGACCATTGGCTGGGTAATTTCGTCCATATTTCTTGACCTTAATGTCCAGCTTTCAAACTCAGTCCGAATTCGACGACCTGTCGCCAGGGTAGTCGCAGGAGAATGCTGATACGGAGTGCTGTCCTCACTAATTACTGGTCTTCTTCTCAACGGGCAGGATCAGCTTGGTGGCCAGTTCATCTCCAGCCTTTAGACCCGAGATAATCTCCGTCCGATCTTCTCCCCGGATGCCTGTCCGCAACTGAATCTTTTCGACCTTGTTCGGACCGATGACCTTGTACGCGATTTGCTTCCCTTTTTCAAACTTCACCGCGGCATTGGGGACAGTCAGGATGCTAGGCTTCTGGCTAAAAATCACTTTAACATAGGTGGTCATCTCTGGCCTCAGAAAGGCGGCATCTTCACGCGTTACTTTAACAATAGCCAAATAATAAACGATATTATCTTTAGTTATCGGCTGTGGATAGACTTTTTCCACCAGTCCGCTAAAAGTTTTTTCCGGAAAAGTATCCACCCGGTACTCCACCTGCTGTCCGAGCGTAACGCGGCCGATATCAGTCTCGTCTACGTAGGTCCACAGCTCCAATCGCACGGGATCCAATACCGTGACCAGGTTGGGTGCCTGGAGTCCGGCCACAATTGTCTCCCCCTCTTGAGCTGTAACGGCTGAAACTACGCCATCAATGGGCGCATAAATTTTGGTGTAGCTGTATTTTATTTCTTCCTGTCGTAATTTAGCCGTTATTTCCTTTACCTGGCTTTGAAAGATGTCTTGTTGAGTTCTGTACTCCACTTCCAGCCGGTTCTGAACCGCCGCGGCCGCGTCAATTTGGTTCCTGGCCTTATCATAGACATCTTGGGCGGCGGCTTTTCGATCAACCAGGTTCTTTTGTCGATCATATGAAAGACGGGCGTATTCACTGTTGGCCTTAGCTTCTTTGATCCGATATGGATAGACTAATCTGGTTTGTTCCAAATTATCCTGAGCCGTGGTCAGGCTGGCTTTGATTTGTTCAATGGACCTGAGAATTTCTCGATCATCAATCAGAGCCACAAGTTGACCTTGGCTAACTCGGTCGCCTATCTTGACATTCATCTTGACAATGGTACCCGTGGCCCTGGCCCCAATCTTAACTTCGGCCCCCACCTGAGCTTTGATTATTCCGGTCGCTACCAGGACGCCTCTGAGATCATTGACCGCCGCCTTGGCGCTTTCCAGCACCTGGACCTCTGGTTTCTTAAACAGACGTCCATAGGCTACAAAACAACCCGCTCCCAGCACCGCCGTAATTACCAGAAGGACTATAAATTTCCGCACCAAAAACCTCAGTTAAAGAAGCCTGCCCAGTAGTAGTTTAACCTGGTCCAGATATACTGGATCGATATCAGTGAACTGAAGGCCCACATTATATCGATTGCGGGTCAGTCGCCTGACCCATCGAATCTGACCCAGGGCCTGAACATATTCGGCAGCCTGATGCTGATCATCCACCTTTTCTATCGGATAACCTAATACCTCAGGAAGCACTCTAATCTCTAATTCCGTCCCCAGGGGGTAGGATTCATAGGTTTCAAGAAGAATTCCTCCCACGCTAATATCACGTAAAATTGATTCCTTATATCCTCGGGCCGGGTCTTGAGTCGGCCGATATTGGACGAACCTGGAGTATCTGTGCCTGGTTAGTTGTCTCTTTTCTTCAGATCGGGAGATGAAAGTATGGACAATCCGTCCTCTCCCAGGGGGACCCTTGGCCACCGTGATACCGGTGCCGGTAGCACCCAAGTGGGGCATTTCTTTAAGCTTCTCCACCATACGAGCGGTCAGGGTATTATCGGCTTGCAGTAGCAGGTTCCCGGTCGGTCCGAATAGATCTTGAGCCAGAATCATGCCTGGCGCCAGGTCTTCCAGGGAAACTACTATGTCCTCTGGTTTCCAAAAACTATTTGCCTTTTCTTCCAAATAGGCCCGGAAGGCGGCAACCAACTCAGGATCAAACCAGGTCGATGATTTTTCTTCTATTTCCTTCAGCAACTCAACGTCAGATAAATTTATATCGGGTGAGTCCAGAGATTCCCTAAAAAAAGAGACTATCCGCAGAATACGCGACCCAAGCGGAATCTGGTTTAGGAGACGCCTATCTGGAAATCCGGTTCCGTTGAAGTTTTCAAATTGACTCTTAAGCAGTTTGGCGATGCGGTCATCACTGTAAGCGCTAGTCATGACTTCATAAGCGTAAAGGGACACATCCTTCACGGACTCAAGGCCGCCGCCATCCAGTCGGGAAATCAATGCGCGTGAAGTTTCGCGAGGTAATAATAGCCGACCGACATCAGCCAGGTAGGCAGCCATCTTGACCTCTTCCACCTCTGGAGGTGGCAACCCGGCCTGGGTGGCCAGGTAGGCTGCAGCCTCGGCGGCAGGTTCAATCCTGGGCGTGACCCAGGGGATTTTTAACTCAAGCATCCGTCGGAAGATCGCCTTGACGTGAGTGGCCACAACGGGAAGCTGATCTTTTAATTCAGTAATTTCTTCGTGAAGGTCATCCAACTGATGTTTTGATTCGACGAGACGGACTATTCGATCCATATCGGGAATTAGACACAGGACATTCTGGCGGTCATAGGCCAGAGTTACACCCTTAAGGTCATCAGGCAAGGAGGCGCCTTCGGGCATAAGCAAAACCAGGCTTCCAGGTTTACTGGTAGTAATCGAGGTCAGCCACCTGAAAAAGCTAATTCCATCAACCGAGGGAGGATGATGACTGGAAATGACCAGATCCGGGACCAATCGTTCCAGCAATGACATGGCCTCCGAACTCTCAGCCGTGGCAAAGACGTCAGCCAAGAGATTAGAGACGAGATGATCCTTTAGCGCGGTCACATGGGACGGCAAGTGATGCAGGACGATTACCCGGGGGCGAGCAAATTGTTCAATCATATTATTCTCTTCTTTGTGTAATCAGATTGACCTTAGGCTCATTTCATCATAATCAACACGCTGACCCGACGATTTCTGGCGCTTTCCGGATGCTCTGGATCCGCCAGTCGGTTGTCGGCGTAACCTCTGATTTCTTTCACCCGGTCTTTACCCAGACCTTCATTCTCCAATATTTTTCGCACGGTATCAGCCCGGTCACAGGAAAGGTTCCAGTTGGTGTAATCTTGCCGACCGACGAAAGGCCGGCTATCCGTGTATCCCTCCACGACCAGGTTACTCGGCATGTCCTGCAATTCTTTCGTAAGTACGTCTAGAATCTCCCGGAATTCAGGGGAAGGAGCGGCACTGCCGGTTTTGAAAAACTCCACCCCTTCTTTATCCTGAAACTGGATACGAATGCCGCTTTGGTCACCCTTGCCGGGAGACTTGTCGTCATATAGTTCCACTCGAATTTGGTCTTTGAGTTTTTCCGCCAGGGGCATAGCTTGCATGGCATTCTCCAGTTTTTCTCTGGCCGCCTCCCTGGCCGCTTCCCTGGCCTGTTGACGCTTTTCGGCTGGAGAATACTTTTTGAGCTTGGGAGCGATGTCTTTGGTCACCATTTTTTTTGAAATGCCCGATTCCTTGACCACCCCTTCTTGGCCCGGCATTAACCCCCGGGAACCGGCCGCCTTGGAAAACCCTACGGGATCATTAAAATAAGCCTCCACCGCTTTCTTGACTTCTTCGCTTTGGCCAATAATCCAGAGAACTATGAATAGGGCAACCAGGGCGGTGACAAAATCGGCATAAGCCACTTTCCAGGCGCCACCGTGGTGCCCTCCACCCTTCCCTTTGACCTTTTTAATGATAATCGGTTCTTGTTCGGCCATCGGTCACCAACCTTAGATAACATTGGAAATTTGTTCCGGTTACTTTGAAGGTGCGGCTTTCAGTGATCTGACCGCGCCCTCAACCTCGGCAAAGGAGGGACGACCTGACTCGGGCAGCACCCGCCTGGCGAATTCCACCGCCATCATCGGAGCCTGGCCCCGGGCAAAGGCTGCCAGACCAGCTCTGACACAAAGCATATTTTTGATTCTGTGATCCGCAATATGATGGAGGGCATGACTCAACGGTTGGACGATACCATACGAACTCAGCACCCCTAAGAAAGTCCCGACCAGGGCGCCGGCCACGTGGTGCCCGACCTGCTCAGCTCCCTCACTGATCGATCCCATGGTGATAACGATGCCCAGCACCGCGGCCACAATCCCCAGTCCTGGTAGGGCGTCCCCAATTACGGCCAGAACGGCGGAAGGATAGACCAGTTCTTCTTCCTGCACCTCCACATCGGATTCCATCAAGGTATCGAGTTCATATGGACTTAAGCCACCGATGATGATCATTTTAAGTGAATCGCACATGTAAGTCAGGAGTGGTTTATCATGACTGAGGGCGTGGTATTTTTGAAAAATGGGGCTTTTGTCGGGATGCTCCACGTGTGATTCGAGCGACAGGACCCCCGAGACCCGGCTAATCTGAAATATCTCAAACAGCGCTTTGAGGATTTCCATATTGTGTTCATTGGCGCTCCCTCCCCCTTTGAAGATCAGGGGTATCATTCCCAGAATATTCTTGATTTGAACAGGAGGAGTGGCGATCAAGAAACTTCCTAATACCGCGCCGCCGATAACAATGAATTCTGATGGTTGGACCAGCACGCCCAGCTTGCCCCCGGCCATGAGAAACCCGCCGACGACCGCCCCGAGAACAGTCGCAATCCCAATAATGGCAAACATAACCTTCTTCTCCAAGCTTTGTTTGCAGCGTTAACGGTTGGCCTCTGTCCAGATAGACAGCGTAAGCCTTATTTACCATTAGATATCATAACACCTGGAACCTATTGTCACAAAAGATGAAGGTCCCCATGTCCATCCCAAATAATAGAAAACAAGCCGCTCTGGGTGATCGTCATGACACCCGGCTATGGGGGACAATGGTCATCGATATTACAAAAACAACCGCACTTTCACCAGTGAACCGGCTTCCAGCCCTTCATCATTCAGATCGATCTTGACCAATCCGTCGGCCTTGACCATGGTGGACAACAAGCCGGATTTTCCAAACATCGGCTCGGCCTGGATCACGTCCCCCATAGTCCTCAATCTCACCCGGATATAGTCTTCGCGGCCCTGCGCCGAAGGAATATTTTGGGCAATAATTGCCTTAACCGTCCTTCGTTGTTCCAGGTCCGGAGGTATGCCCAACAGCCGGTCCAACAGCCGAGCGACGAATAGCTCAAACACAACCATGGCCGAGGTCACGTGCCCCGGAAGACCCCACAACGACTTTGACCCGACGCGGGCCAGGATGGTTGGTTTTCCAGGACTAATGGAGACTCCGTGGGCCAGAATGACGGCGCCGTCAAATGATCG
>JADFXK010000221.1 GCA_015233625.1 Deltaproteobacteria bacterium
TCCAGTTTGTATTTTTCCAGTTGGGCCTTGACCCCTTTCAGTCCCTCTTTGCCATAATCATCATTCTGATAAAACAAGGCGAGCTTGTTCTTTTTCACCGTATCGACCGCATAATGGGTCAAGATGCCGGCTTCATCGACATAGTTGGGGTAAAGGGCAAAGAGGTATTTCGACGGAGGTGAAGTCCAGTGGGTCGATCCCGTACTCGGACCGATCCAGGGGATTTTGTTTTCAGCCAAAAAATCTTTGACGGCCATGCCGCAGGCCGTACCCACGCCCCCGACAAAGGCGAAAACTCCGACCTGGTCGACCAGCTCTTTGACCGCAGCTTTAGTCCGGGGAGGTTGATATCCGTCGTCTCTGATGAACAACTTCAGTTGCCGCCCATTAATTCCGCCTTCATCATTGAGCATCTTGAAGTAGCAATCAGTCCCCCGAGCCACCGCGCCCCACAAGGCGGCCGGTCCGGTCTGGGGACCCCATTGCCCGATTCTGATTTCTTTGTCGGTTACTCCGGTTTCTGCGGCGACCGGAATCACCCAGGCGACCATGATCATCATGACCAGGATAAACAGTCCGGTGGGCCATGTTCGGTGCAATTCTCTTCTCATAGCCATGACTCCTTTCGGTAAACTGGTGATAGATTTCTTTTCGGCCGGTGTGACGGCCGGTCAAGGGCTCAACAGAGGATAGAAACAGAAAGTGGACCGGATTTGAGACTGTCTCCCCGACCTGGCTCCGGAGGTCAGTCCTCACCCGGTCTGGGAACCATCTTTTTATCCCAATCAGATTAATTAATCAAGGTATTTTATCTTTATAAAAGGACGCAGTCGGGGCCGGTTTATTGGGAAGAAGAGGATGACTTGGAGGGACGTCATAGGGGGAGAATGGGAAGCGGGAGAGGATGCACACAGCATTTCAGCACAAAGACCGGCGAAAAATGCTACGTGCATCATTCTTTAGCAGGCTTCAAAATTCTTGATAAACTGACTAACCTGAAGGTCCAGATAGATGCACTGAACACCTTCAATACAGGATGCGGCGTCCTTTGCGTCTAAGTAAGTAGTCAGGCTATGATCCCCTTTCCACAATCCCACGACCCAGGCGTCTTTGTCTTTATCAAAACTTAAGGACAAGGTCAGACCATGTTTGCGGATTTCAGGGTGCAGTTCTCGCAGCTTTATTTCCAACTCTTTTACGCTGACACTCATTTTTGTCTCCTTCTGACCGTTAAGTTCTGGTGGATAATTCGGAAAATAGTTTAACTCCCGTAATTTGTTAAATTATTAGTTCTATTTTGCCACATAAAACCCGACCTGTCAAGGCCAAAAGAGATTGCCGGAATTGGACCATGATTGCAGGACTGTCTTCGCTCTCATCAAACCTTTCATGTCCCCTTCACCGCCAACCCGTTAGATGCCTTAGCCGCCACCTTTCGGTTAAACTTCCCGGCATCAATCACAAATCTTTCATGCGTCCCCTCGGAGATTTTGTCGATTCCATCATCGGCCGTCAGGGAGAAGGTAAGTTTTCGACCAGCAATCGCATCGAGCCTCCCCCTAACTGTTATCATCAAACCGGGCGGAGTCGCGGCCAGATGACTCAGCTTGACGTCGGTTCCGACGGTCTGTTCCCGGGGCCAATCCAGGTATGGACTAACCGCCTGGATGCAGGCCCACTCGAAAAGACCGACCATGAACCCGGTGGCCAGGACCCTCGGCATAAGTTGAAACTCCGGTGATTCTGGATATAGATGTGGAACTGTCTTACTTTCTGGGACTCTGAAGCTGAAATCAAAAAGTCAGACCTGGCTGTAAGGAATCCTTCATGGTCATCTCCCCTTAGGTATGTTCGTAGCTTATTTTTTATTTACCGGATACATACGGTGTTGCTCATTGCTTGCCGGTAAAGAATATGATAAGCACGTATATAAGTAGAATTAATTGTTTAAATATATATGATTAGATAAACTTATGATTTAGGATCAGCGGATGGAATGGCAGCAGATTCTAGGAGTCTATCACGTGGCTCGGCTCGGTAGTTTTACCAGGGCCGCCGAGGCGACGCTTCGAAGTCAATCAGCGCTGAGCCAGCAGATCAAGGCGCTTGAAATCGAACTGGACTGCCAACTTTTTGAAAGGATCAGAAAGCGCGGAATTAAACTCACCTCGCCCGGAGAAGGCTTTCTCAGGTTTGCGGAGGAGGTGCTCGGCCGGTATGACCGGATGGTTGAAGAATTGAACCTCCAGAGGGGCATTCAGACAGGACAGTTGAAGATAGCTGCTCCGTTCACCACGTTGTACCATCTCTTCCCGGAGATACTCAAAGAATATACCCAACAGTTCCCAAAGGTTGATCTGACCGTCCTGGATCGGCCGCAGGAAAACGTTATCGAGTTGGTGAAGGACGGCGAAATCGACTTCGGCCTGGCGCTCGAGTCGCTCATTCCCAAATATCTTGATGCGATCCGTTGGAAGGAAGTTGAAACAGTCCTGTTGGCGCCTGCCAATCACCTGTTGGCCGGGGTAAAAGAACCCACTTTAAGCCAAATCGCCCTATACCCGATGATTTGGCCACCCAGGACCGTTAAGTTTGCAGGTCGGACGAAGCTGGAGGAATTATTCAGACAAAACGGGATTGACTATCACATTATCATGGAGTCTTCTAATGTCGAGCTAAGTTCACTATATGTTGAAATGGGGTTAGGCGTATCCTTCGCCACGATAGTGCCGGGGTTGCCGGTTTTGAACGATAGAAAAATAAAACTCATCCCAATGAATCACTACTTTAAACCCGACCACATAGCCGTAGTTTTGAGGCGGGACAAGCCCCTGGCTATTTATAAGAGCGCTTTTATCGCGGCACTATTGGGGGAGTCACCTACCCCGAAAAGCAAAAAGGACCGACCAGGAGCCGAATAAACAGCCCTGGCCGGTCGTGTAGTTTTCGATAAGACGATATATAAGACGATCTGATTACGCCGCGGCTTGGAAGCCGAGGTCGAAGGCTTTGGCGTTAATCTCGGCAAAAGCCTTCTTGGTATTGGCCACGATGGCCGCCTTGATGTGGTCAACCGAAACGGGCAGGGCCGCGCCGGCGAATAATGCGCCGAGTAGGACCATGTTCAAGGACGGGGATGATCCGGCCCTATCCCCGCCCGTTGGCCGCTGACCACCAGGATTTCGGCTCCGTTGACGGTGAGTAGTGTTGCCACCACTCTTCGGACTTGGTCAGCAATTCGGCTCCTACTCGTAGATCCAGGCGTTGAATTTGGTATAATGTCAAGACTCATTGCCTCCATTGCCCGGAACGTATCTTGTTAGCGTCTTTTCTTCGGCTGGTTTCTCCGATCCGCGCCTTTAGGGCCGGCACCTAACACCGCGCGAAAACCCAAGTCGAAATCCGAAAAGTATGGGTAGTCGTAGCAGTTAACGCGGCCGGAACACCGCAGATCATTGGCATCGTCGGTCCAACCGCCACCCCGATTAATACGGTATGAGCCAGAATCAGGACCACGGGTATCACCGCTAGTCGCCCCAGCCTTTGAATACCAACCACCATCATACCAGTCCCAGACCCATTCCCAAACGTTCCCGGCCATGTCGTAAAGACCATACCCATTGGCGTTGTAGGTGCCCACCGGGGTGGTCCCACCTTTACCACAGGCAACATAGTTGGCCTTGCTGCAGTCTATGTTGGCACTATATGTCCCGCCCCGGCTGGGCCAGGGATAATGCTGCCCGGCCAAGCCGCCTCTGGCCGCCTTCTCCCACTCAGCTTCCGTGGGCAAGCGATACCCGTTGGACGTCCACTTGACCATATCTTTGGTTATATCCGTTTTTTCCGTCCGATAGACTGTCGCCTGGACTGCATCCGTGTAATAAGCGGGCGTCCGACCTTCTTTTTCCGAGCGGGCATTGAGCCACTTAACCACGTCATACCAGCTCACATCATGGACCGGATGACCATCCGCCTTGGCCGCCCCGGTATTGTCGAACACATATCCATGGGCCGTAGCCCAATCATACACATCTTTCCACTGCGTCCCGGTAGTTGGATGCTTCTCTATATAAAAGGCGCTGACATAGACCTTATGAACCGGCAATTCAGTGCCATAGCCTTCGCTGTATGGATCGCCCATACTGAACTCACCGGCCGGAATGAGGACCATGTTGCTGGTCGGGGGGACCGGCGTCCCTGATGGCATAGGCTCCTTGGCATTTGAAGCCACCGGAGGAACCGCCCAGGCCGCGGTTGTTATCATCAACCACAGGCCCGTCACCAAGACGACGATTATCACCAGGGCGTTTATCCGATGTATTTTCATCACCAATCCTCCTCGGGTGCCATTTGGGGGTGCGATGCTCGCCAATTAATACCTGATTTTAATGGCTCTGTCACGTCAAATTTAGCCATGATCGAAAGAGTTGCGCCGGCCATATTGTCTGTCCGCCTAAATCGGCCGATTGGTTATCCGGCACCGTCCTCTTGCTGCGCCACTCTTGCCGGTGTACGCCAGTCTGGCCATGTATTCGAATAGTATGTTGCCGTAGCTCCGTTCTCCATCGGTAACTAAGGTAAAAGCTCCACCATAAGGCCCATTGGAGGTCCACTGATTGACCCCGGCCTGAGTCTTATCGACGGCACCGACGCAGCACAGGACCGCACTAATCCTATTAACCCCAGGAATCTTTTCTATTTATTCATTACTCCTCCTGTTTGAATTGCTGTGTTTATCGGCTGGTCGGTCAGTCCCAAAAAGAGAAAAAGGGATACAACCTCATACCCTTTGAGAGAGCCAGGCGTAATCCTAACTTAATGCAACCGTCGGACATTTCGAGTTTTTCGTTTGACAATCAGTACCTGATCTAGTCTTTCCTGTCAAGTAGCGGCCATCAGACCCTAAAAACAAAAACGACCGACCAGGAGCCGAATAAACAGCCCTGGTCGGTCGTGTAGTATTCAATGGGACGATCTGATTATGACGCGGCTTTGAAGCCGAGGTCGAAGGCTTTGACATTAATCTCCGCAAAGGCCTTCTTGGTATTGGCCACGATGGCGGCCTTGATGTGGTCAACCGAAACGGGCAGGGCCGCGCCGGCGAATAAGGCGCCGAGCAGGACCATGTTCAAGGACAGGGATGACCCGGCCTCCAGGGCCAGGGCTTCGGCGTCAAAGGCGATCAATTTTCTGACCTTGCTCTTGATCAAATCCAGGGTATCGGCCACGGCCGGGTAAACGCCCTTGCCAATGGCCACAGTAAACGGCGGCAGCGGGCGGGTATTGGTAATCACTAAGCTATTGGCGTTGCACTTAATCAACGTCCGCAACGTCTCCACCGGTTCAAACCCGACCAATATGTCGGCCTCGCCAGGGGATACAATGGGACTGGTCACATCACCCAGCAGTACGGCCGATTCCACCACGCCGCCGCGCTGAGCCATGCCGTGAATCTCACTAACCACCACCGGGACGTTGGCCTTGACGGCCGCTTCTCCCACCAGCCGAGAGGCCAACAAATTGCCCTGGCCGCCCACGCCGACGAAAACGATCCTGGTCACATCCATGGATATCCTCCACATTATCTTATTTCAGTCAAAAAACCGGGACATCAACGATCGGGATCAATCCTTGCTCGGAAGGATGGCGTTCTCCGGGCAGACCTGGGCGCAGACCGCACAGCCGATACACTGATTCTTATTGATCATGACCTGTTCGCCTTCCAGATAAAAGGCGGGGCAGGCCACCTGGTTGATACAGGTTCTATGTTTCTTGCATTTTTCTTGATTGACGGTGAACGGTTTGGTTTTCTTGGCCTGGCCCACCTGGCGGGCGAACAAGGGGCAGATTTCCTTGGAGATGATCACGGAAACGCCCTTAAATTCGACCGCCTCTTTGACCGCTTCAATGGTCTTTTTGACCTTCAAGGGGCTAACCACGACGATTTTTTCCACGCCCAGGCCGCGGACCACGGACTCCACGGATAGTTGGGTGGCCTTGAACCCCATGGCCTCGGAGTCGACCCCGGGATGCGGCTGGTGACCGGTCATGGCCGTGGTGCCGTTGTCAAGAATGACCAGCGTGAAGTTGTGGTTGTTGTGGACCGCGTTAACCAGGCCGGTGATGCCGGAATGGAAAAAGGTGGAGTCACCGATAAAGGAAATGACCTTTTTATCCTGAGTCCGGGAAAAGCCGGCCGAACTGCTGACGGAAGAACCCATGCAGATAACGAAGTCGGCCGCGGAAATGGGCGGCAGCAGGCCCAGGGTGTAACAGCCGATATCGGTGGGATAAATGGCCTCGTCTCCAGCCACTTGCTTGACGGCATAGTAAGTCGCCCGATGGGGGCAGCCGGGGCAAAGATTGGGCGGTCGGGTCGGTAGGGCGGGGACGTTGGACAAATCCACGGGGGTGGGGGTCTTGTCCGGGAGCCCAAAGTAAGCCGCCATCTTTTTGCGGACCAGACCGGGATCGTACTCATAGGCCCGAGAGAACAGCTCCGGGCTCTTACCCTTGATGGGGATGGTGATGCCGTTTTCCTGGGCCACGACTTTCAGCTCGGTTTCCAGGATCGGTTCCAGTTCCTCCACGACCAGGACCTTTTCCAACCCTTTCAGGAAATTGAGGCACTTGGTGTGGGGGACGGGATAGCTGAGCATGATCTTAAGAATCCGGACTTTGTCTTGAATGCCCAGGTCCTTGACCGCGTCGTTGACGTAATTGAAGCCGGCTCCGCTGGTGGCGATACCCCAGGAGCCATGACCAATCACCGGATTGAATTCCGAGCTGTTGGAGATGTCGCACAGCCGGTCAAACTTTTCCATCAGTTTCAGATGCAGCACCCGGCTTACGGCTGGAACGCACACATAAGAAAAAGGCTCTTTTTTAAAGGAAGCTTTGGACACCCGTGGTTTCAACCGGCCCAGCGTCACGGCGCCCCGGATGTGATTTAACCGGGTGGTCGTGCGCAGAAGGACCGGCAACTTCAGTTGTTCGGACAATTCGAAGGCATAGGTGGTCAGGTCCTTCATTTCCTGGACGTTGGTCGGTTCGATCATGGGCAGGCCGGATAATCTGGCGAAATAACGATTATCCTGCTCGTTCTGGCTGGAAAAGAGAGACGGATCATCCGCCGTGATGATGACCATGCCGGCGTTGACTCCGGTATAGGCCAGGGTCATCAGGGGGTCTGCG
>JADFXK010000222.1 GCA_015233625.1 Deltaproteobacteria bacterium
AGAGTTCTGGGCTTCTTGGACCGTTTCTGAGGGTACATATTCTGATCGGCATCGTGGTAAAAGATTTCGGGGGTGGCCTGGCCATTTAATGGAGCCAACCCAAAGGAGGCAGTTACCCCTCCCTTTATTTCAGCCAAGGCCAGATTTACAGCCGTGGAAATATCTGCCGCCCTGACCGCGGCCTTTTCAGGGTCCAACCCTTCAAACAGGATGGCAAACTCATCACCACCGACGCGGGCCACGATATCGTACTCTCGAATATGCTTTAACAACGTCTCGGCTACTCTTCTTAGTATCCGGTCGCCATGAATGTGGCCGTAGATATCATTAGCCGCCTTGAACCCATCCAGATCCATGAACATCAGGGCCAGGTGACCGTTTTCTCGTTTGACCCGCTTAAACGCAAGCTCTAAAACGCGGCGAAAGAAGGCCTGATTATATAGACCGGTCAATCCATCCAGAGAGTTTTCTACGGCCATGTTCTGGACCATGGCGATCAGGTCGGTCTTGGATAGCTCCTCTAAGTTGAGATTCGACAGAGGACCGTCTGAGAGAGCCTGATCAAACAATTGATGATTAGCCATAACCTGGCTTTTCGGGATCTTAGGCGCATGAGCTTCAAAGATATAGGGCAACATTGACATCACCTCCAGCGGAAGAATTCATCGTTGCCTTCTTTACAAGCAAATATCGGGCCAAATAGGATACCATGAATAACATATTGAAATTAAAAGAATTTAAATCATGGCAAGATTATGTCGAGAGGATCGCACGAGGTAATTATAGTATCTCAATGTCAAAAGTTGCCGACCGGCCGGCTCGACCGCCAAGAGGGTGACGGGTTGCTGGATGCTCGTTGCCGGTTCCTTGTTGCTGGTTGAAAACGTCCCGTCTGTTGCCATCCAAGGCCATTAAAACAAGGGCTAACGAGTTCCTTTTCGGACCGCTTAGTGTTTCAACCGTGATTACGTTGATTAACCGAAGACTATGAAAGCAGGACTCGGCACACGTGGGACGGCCAGCCTTAATCAAGGATGACTAAGAATGTTTGAAGCCAAGACGACGCACCAGTAAGACAAAACCACCATAGACCAGACACGACACCGTTGCCAGTGTCAGAAGCCACTTGCCCAATGTCACAACGCCTGAGATCGTGCCAAGTATCGTGTTGCTCTCCGGGTAGAGGCCAAGCATTCCAAGAATGCAAATATTTTCCGCACAGTCGAAAAGACCAATCCCGAATGGCAGCAAATTAAGCCTTAGCCACGAGGTGCCCGCTCCACACACAGCCCGAATAGTCTGCGTCATCAGAAAAGCAAAACTGAGACTGTAAAATGGAATGAAGACGAAATCTGTAGCCAGAAACCTGAGGTACAACTTCCGGCCCGCATCACCATAGTGCATCAGCGTCGTGTATGCTTCTTGCGCCGAATAGAACGGCATGGCATCCAACAGCCCTTCGTGACCGCTTAATCTTACGAACTCAGAATTGGCAATCGGCAGTGACGAGAAATTGAACAGCCAGAAAAAGCCGAAGACTACAAGGAACAAGGCCAACATCAAAGGCGTGGAGTAGCGACGCTCAATCCACTGACTTACACCCTTGATCAAATTCTTGCACATTGCACCTTTCCCTCCATATGATGCGACTTAACGTCATGGGCAACCTGCCGCGCCGGCGAGCTTTTCGCCCGACGTCGTTGAACTTCTCTCTGTCCGATCGGCCCGTTTGTGGGGCCTAAATTCTGATCATTTAAAGTAGCGATCTAAAAGATACCTCTTCCTCCTCCAGCGCAATCACAGCCCAGGCAATGGGGCGGATTTCAGTCCAAGCCGTTCATTCAAGCGTTGTTCCGCAATCCTCAACCAGCAACTCAACCAGCCACCAGCAACGAGCAACCAGTTAGGGTGTGTACAGAATGACCATCAGTTCGCATCTTTTGTCCGAGATATTGCGGAGCTTGTGTTTGGTCTCGGAATCAAAGTGGATGGATTCGCCGACCTTTAGTTGATGGACCCGAGTGCCTAAAGTGACCTCCAACTCGCCGTGCATGACGTAAATAAATTCTTCACCCGGATGCCGATATTCCACCATTTTATGTTTTTCTTTCGGCTCAATGGAGACCAGAAAACCGCGCAGGTGCTTATCGGCCGCCCCTGGCGTCAAGGTCTGGTAGGAATAGCTTTGGGTTCGTTTGGCAAAGCCTTCCTGACGTTTGGCTCCGATCTCCATTTTTTCCTGGTCGGACAGGAAGCGGCTGGGGTCGATCTCCAGGGCGTGGGAAAGTTGCAACAGAAAGGATACGGGAGGAGTGATGGCGTCATCCTCCACCTGGGCAATGAATTCCGGGGTCTGCCCTGTCTGGGCGGCCAATTGGTCCGGGGTCAATTTTCGGTCCTGGCGCAACTTTTTGACGCGTTGGCCGAAAGAGACATCTGTTTTGACGCCCTCTTTGTTCAGGCTGGCCCGATAGGCATCAGTGATTTTTTGGAACAGCAGTTTTTTGATTTCAGTTAGAAACAGGGGCAGAAACTGTCCAGCATCAGCGACCACGCCCAAGTCAGCCTGTTGAAAAATGGGGGCATGCCGGTCTCGGTTCAAGGCCACGATTGTTTCGGCTCGCTTAATCGCGGCAGTGTATTGGATAGCCCCGGAAATTCCGCAGTTGATCAAAAGCCTTGGCCTGATGGTCTTGCCGGTTTGGCCGATCAGATGGTCATGGGTCGTCCAATGGGCGTCTACGGCTGGTTTCGTCGCCCCAATTTCTCCGCCCAGCAATTGGGCCAGCTCTCTAGCTAATTGAAATCCATTGCTATCCTTTAGCCCTCTGCCTCCGGCCACCACCACTTCGGCCGCTTCCAGGCCCTGACTGAGGTGGATCTTACGGACTGAGGAGAGAATCTTAACTCTTTCCGTAATCTGACCGTCATCCTGGTTAATTTGTACGACTTCCCCTTTGGCCTGGTCATTGTGGGGTATTTCGGAAAAAATGCCCGGACGGATGGTGGCCATCATGGGACGGCGTTCATTCCAGACGATGCGAGCCAGGGACGTTCCCCCAAAGGCGGGGCTAATAGCCACCAACCGGTCTTTGGTCGTGTCCATTTCAAACTCGATGCAATCGGCGCATAGCCCGACATTGAGACGTTTGGCCAGACGCGGGGCCAGCTCCAGACCGAAATCAGAGGCGCCCAGCAGGAAGTAGTCTGGTTGATACTCCTGAACCAGTCCGGAGATAACCTGGGTGAAGGTTTCCAAAAGGTAGGTGGACATGTCCGGGCGGTCAACCAATAAGACTCGATGAGCGCCGTGGCTAATATATTCCCGGGCAATTTCGTCCACCTGGTGACCCAACAGGACCACCGTAACCAGGCCTTGATGGAGATCAGCCAGTTGACGTGTTTTGGCCAGAACTTGCAGTGTCAGCCGGTCTTGATAGTAGTTCCGGTGATCCCCAAAAACCCAGAAGTCAAGTTTTGCTGTCATAAGCTCACTTTCAACCGATCAGGTGTTTTTGCGTCAGCTTATCCATCAGAGCCTGAACTTGCTGCCTCAGGTCGCCTTCGATAAACTCACACGTCCTATCCCGAGTTATCCGCTCAAAACCTACCACCCAGGTCCCTGAACCCGGAAGCCCCACTTTTTCGGTGTCGGCCGCCAGGTCATCGAGCCCCCATAGTTCGACCTCTTTTGACGCGAAGGCATCTTGAATATCTGTCAGACCTGGTAGCTGGACGATATTGGCGCTTTGCCCAATGGTCACGAGAACCGGGGCCGTGACCTCCATCACTTGATGATAACCGTCGGACCATCTCTCCACCCGGAAATGATCGTCCACCTGCTCGATCTTATCGGCCATGGTGATTTGCGGCAGGTTTAACTCCTCGGCGAGTTGCGGTCCGACCTGGGCGGTCCCACTGTCGGCACTTTGCGCGCCGCACAGGAGCAGGTCAAACTCCCCCAATCGGCGGATGCCCATGCCCAAAACATAGGAGGTCGCCAGGGTGTCGGCTGCGGCAAACCGTTTATCCGTCAATAAGATTCCCCGGTCCGCGCCCATGGCCAGGGCTTCTCGCAAGACTGCTTCGCCCATATGGGGTCCCATGGATATGGCGGTGACTTTGGCCGCGTAAGTTTTCTTAAGTGCCATGGCCAGGTCAAGCGCCCTGAGATCATAGGGATTGATGTACGAGGTCTCTTCCTTGCGGATAATGGATTGCGACCTTGGATCGATGCTTACCCGCTCGGTATCAATCACTTGTTTGACACAGACAATTACGTGCATGGCGTGTCCTTTTACGTGTTGCGTGTTGCGTGTTGCGGGTTGCGGTTTTCAGGTTGCGAGTTACGGCGGGACCTTTTCCAGCCGCCCCACGGCCAATAATAGCCCAAGAGCATTATCAGATAACCCAAAATGGTTTTCCCGGCGACCATCTTACTCGCCCCGACCTTTTGGTCATATCGCAGGACAAAGGGGACTTCACCAAACCGGGCGCCCAGTAGTTGGAGCTTAACGAATTTTTCGAGGGTTCCGGCGAATCCGAAATCTTTGAGCTGAATGAAAGAATTGCCGTATAAATCAATGGCCTGCTTGATGATTCCGGCCCGGTAGCCGCGAAATCCGCAGGAGTATTCATTGACTGCTTTGATGGGGAAGAACAGCTTCATGAAGCGGTTGGCCCCATAACTAATGAAGGCCCGGCCGGGGCTGACGCCTTGTTGTCCTCCTCCCGGCAAAAAGCGGGAAGCCGTGACCACATCAAATCCCTGGTCCAGCTTGGCGATCAGACTCGGAATAACGTCCGGGTCGTGGGTGTCGTCGGCGTCCATGCGGACAATAACGTCATTGGGCCCAGACAAGTCAGCCGCGTACTCAAACAGGTCCCGGATTGTTTCCCCCAAACCTCGATTAATCTTGTGATCCAATACGTGCAGCGGCATTTGGGCGGCGAACATCTCCAGCAACGGCTTTGTCCCATCCCGGCTGCCGTCGTTGCACACGACCACAGTATACGCGGTGTCCAATGACTCCAGTGTCCGTTTGATTTTGGGTAGCAGGGCCAACAGGGCCCGGGCTTCATTATAGGCTGGAAGCAAGATCAGGATCATTGCGGCTCACCATCGGACAATTTGTGCTTGGTCTCCAGAACCGTATGGGGGGAAGCGAGACCACAAATTTCGTCGGGACGTTCTACCACCCCGTTCATCAGATATTTCAAAATAACAAAGGAGGCATCCCCATTACCGTATTCGTTGATGACTCGGCCCGGCGCGGCACCAGCCACGGCAGACTGGATTTTTTCCTGGTCAGCCCCGACCATCTGGTTCCAGCCGGCTGCCACTGTTTCTAACCATTCCGTCTCGTCCCGCATGGTCACACAAGGCACGCGGTGAAAATAGGCTTCTTTTTGGATGCCACCGGAATCGGTGAGAATGGTTTTGGCTTCCTGCTCCAATCTGGCCATATCCAAGAAAGACACCGGCGTCAGGATCCGGACTCCGTTACAGATATGCCCCATGCCGTAATTATCGATGCACTTCCGGGTCCGGGGATGAAGGGGTAAGATTACCGGGTGCTGTCGGGACAACCGGCTCAACCCCCGCAAAATCTGCTCTAACTTGGCCGGATTATCTGTATTTTCCGGGCGATGGATGGTGGCCAGATAATAATTTTGGGGCGTCAGCCCTAACCGGGACAGGATTCGGCTTCGCCTTCGGGCCAACTCTCCAAAGACCAGGGCCGCATCATACATGACGTCACCTACGTGGCAGACCCCGGCTGTAATTCCTTCTATCACCAGATTCTGGACCGCCTGCCGGGTTGGACACAACAACAGCGTGGACACATGGTCGGTCAGGGCCCGGTTAATCTCTTCCGGCATTTTTTTATTATAGGATCTTAATCCGGCTTCCACGTGGGCCACGGGCACGTGCAACTTGGCGGCAGCCAATGCCCCGGCCAGGGTGGAATTGGTGTCACCGTAGACCAGCACCCAGTCGGGCCGGCGAGCCATAATCTCGGATTCGATCCCGGCCAGCATTCGGCCTGTCGTCTCACCTTGAGGTCCGGATCCGACCAGGAGGTTGACCACTGGTTGCGGAATGCCCAGCTCGTCAAAAAAAATCTGACTCATTTCATAGTCATAATGTTGTCCCGTATGCAGCATCTCTTCTATCAATCGGGGACTCCGAACTGTTTGGTTATGCTGGGCAATGGCGCGACTGACCATAGCCGCCTTGACAAACTGGGCTCGAGCGCCGACAACGGTCAGTATTTTGAGTGCCTGGTTCATATATTAGAAGAGATTTTTGGTTCTTGTGGGCGGAATGGCCGCAACCGGGGCGAAGCCATTATACATTTTGATAACGGCCTTGTGACACAATTATGGCACAATGACAAGGTTTTTCTTGTTTGGGGAGTTATGTTGCCCCATTGCGTTTGGAACTCGCTGGTCGAATTAGGTCCTGGGGTTTGATGGAGCGTCCCGGCCTGGTGCAAGTTTAGGTTGACAACGGCATCAAAATCAATTAAAATTTAGTCTGTAAAAGAGATATGTTATAAGGCATTTGATTAACCACTTCACCATTGCTTTTTCCAAATTAAATCTCTCACCATTTTTAAGAGCCAGGCGTCCGCGCCGGATAATGCCAGGACACCACCCTGACACCCCCATCTTACGGCAGTCAGTCTTAGCGGCAGACAACTATTAACGCAGTGTCATTTTCCGAGACTGGCCGGCAGAAACACCATCTTAACCAACTACCTTTGATTGACGCCATTTGAAACCAGGCTACAAGACAAGCAATCATCTTAATTGAAGGAGACATCATGGGACTGAAAGCAAAGATCATGATGAGTTCGGTGTTGTGCCTCTTTTTGGCCATCGCCATTATTATGTTTATCAGCGCGTACATGTCGCTTGGGGCCGGAGAACAAGGCGCTCGAGAACGGCTGGACAATTCTTTGACCATCTATAATTATCAGCTTAAAGAATTGCTCCGGGCTGTCGGTGACGACATAAAGAGCCTCTCAGACCAGAAGAGCCTGATTGAACCGATCAAGTTTGTGGCCGAAAATGCCAAATCGTCTGAAGGTAACGAATCAATGCTGGAAATCATGGAGAACCAAAAACGCGAACTCATGCTCTTCATCAGAAACTTCCGGAAACTGCGTCACTGGTT
>JADFXK010000223.1 GCA_015233625.1 Deltaproteobacteria bacterium
ACTTGGGACTGCATTTCGCTGCGATGAATCCGGATACTTCCCCCTCCGATCTCGTTCCCGTTCAAGACCAGGTCGTATGATCTGGCCCGGACAGCCAGGGGCTCAGTGGTCAGCTTGTCCACATCTTCATCCATGGGCGAGGTAAAAGGATGGTGCATCGCCACATAGCGATTCTCCGTATCGTCATATTCCAGCAAGGGAAATTGAATCACCCAGGTGAAGGCGAATTGATTCTCTGGAATCAGCTTGAGCTTCCGGCCCAATTCCAGCCTCAATTGGCCCAAGGCCGTGTTCACCACCGACCGGGAATCGGCGCCAAAAAAGATCAGGTCGCCCTCTTCCATGCCCAGTTTGGCGGTTAGGCCCTGCTTTTCTTCTTCGGACAGGAACTTGGCAAAAGGTGATTGCCAGCCGTTGGGGTTAACTTTGATCCAGGCCAGGCCTTTAGCTCCATAAATGGCCACAAATCCTGTCAGATCATCCAGCTCCTTACGGGATAAAGAAGCTGCTCCTTTGGCGTTAATGGCCTTGATGATACCGCCTTTTTGGGCCGCTTCGGCGAAAACTTTGAACCCCGAGTTCTTGACCACATCGGTAACCTCGACCAGTTCAAGTCCAAACCGGGTATCCGGCCGATCCAGACCAAACCGGGCCATAGCTTCAGCATAGGTGATGCGGGGAAAAGGCGTGACTAGATCCAAGCCGATGATCTCTTTAAATATAGTTGTGACCATGTCCTCCATCACCGAAATGATATCTTCCTCGGTAATAAAAGACATTTCCAGATCTATCTGGGTAAATTCCGGCTGCCGGTCAGCTCGCAAATCCTCGTCCCGGAAGCACTTAACGATCTGATAATAGCGTTCAAACCCGGCCACCATCAGCAATTGTTTGAATAACTGGGGCGATTGGGGCAAGGCATAGAAATAACCCTGATTAACTCGGCTGGGCACCAAATAGTCCCTGGCGCCTTCCGGGGTGCTCCTGGTCAAGACCGGAGTTTCAACTTCTATAAAGCCGTGCTCGTTTAAGAACGACCGGACGCACTGGGCCGTCTTATGCCGGACCAACATGTTGTTAAATATGGCGGGGCGTCTCAAGTCCAGATATCGGTATTTAAGCCGAATGTTCTCCGCAACGTCAATCCGGTCCTCGATCATGAACGGGGGTGTCTTAGATGGGTTCAATATCTCCAATTCTTCGGCCAGGATTTCAATGGTTCCGGTAGCTAATTTGGGGTTGACCATCCCTTCCGGCCGCTCCCGAACCAGGCCCCTCACGGCCAACACGTACTCACTACGGATAGAATGGGCAGAACTATGAACCAGGGAATCGAGTTCAGGATTAAACACCACCTGGGCCAGACCTTCCCGGTCTCGTAAGTCGACAAAGATTAAGCCGCCGTGATCCCGGCGCCGCTGGACCCAGCCGGCCAAAGTCACGGTTTGCCCGATATGTTCGGATCGCAATAGACCGCACCACTGGGTACGTTTCAGGGTGAAAGATGGTGATGACAAGCTGTAACCTCCCCGATCAATTAATGTTAGTGTCCCTGCCTGGCGTCAAAGCTTTTAGTATAGGGCAGTTCAAAGTTGATGTCAAACGAAAACAAACCGGCGAGGCAGTTCCGATTTTGACCCGGATGTGGTCAGGTGTGCGTAAAACAATACGTATCGGAGGGTGTTTTATTGATTTTCTCATACGGTACCGACGGTCTCCTTTTTCTTTTGCGCTCGCCCTTCCCATCGTCTCTCTTGCAGTCTTTTCTTCTGCGTTCGAGGTACCTACATGCAGTTTGAGTTGAGCAAAAAGCTTGCTCCCCAGCCTCACCTATGATATGCTTAGAATGTAAAATTTTAAAGGAGAGACGTCATGCAACTATTCGATAGCCTATCGGTTTATGAGCAGTTAAAGCACACCACCCTGGACGACGAAACCTGCCTGAGGCTGTCTGAAATACTCAGAGATAGTCAGACGCAGCAGTTGGAACTCTTGACGACAAAGTTGGAGTTTTTGGCGACGAAGAAAGATATAGAAGTCCTGCGGGCTGAAACCAAAAAAGACATTGAAATGCTGCGGGCTGAAACTAAAAAAGACATTGAGATTCTACGGGCTGAGACCCAGAAGAATATTGCCGACGCCAAGAATGAGATTATTAAATGGGTCGTTGGCCTCATCGCCACCCAAACGGCCCTGATTGCCGGCATGCTCACGGCAGCGGTGACCATTATCCTTAAGATGATTAAATAAGCTAAGAACCATTTTGCGCCGTTCTTCTGCGGAACCATCCCTTTCTAAGGAACACCTCCTTCAGTCTCTAATTGGTCTCAACTCTCAAGACCGGCCTATGATTAGAACAACCCATCTTTTTCCTTTCCCCTGCGCCCGCTACGGCTTACCCTTCCTGACCGCACTTGATAGTGGTTGCTATCCGGTTAAGATAGTGCTATTTTCAGGCCAGTCTAGAACGATTGCCATCCAGTCACCTGTTATCGCGTCATTATAACCATGAATGAAAAAAATTTAGCCCGATTTATCCACGAATCACTTGGCCTGGACATGGAATTAATCCAGGAGGCCCTGGAGTCCCATCGCCGGACCAGCCAGCCTTTTATTGATCTCCTGCTCAAGACCGGAGCAGTGTCAGAAGAGGAATTATTAGAGGTCCTGGCCCAACGTTTTAACCTGCCCCTGTTCAAAAACTTGAAGCCACGGCTATCAGTAGAACTGGCCGGCCGCGTTCCCATTAACTATTTCAAGAAATATACCATCGCTCCGCTAAACTTAGAAGACGGCGTGCTGACCGTGGCGGTTAATGATCCTTATATGATAAACCCTGTGGATGAGATGCGGCTGTTTTTTAATTGTCTCAAGGTCAACCGGGTGCTGGCCACCCGCCGGGAAATTCTGGCCTGTATCCACCGGTTCTATGATCAGGCCGGCGATACCTCCGAAGAAGTCATCCAAGACCTGGACGCGGGTGATGAGACCGCAGGCGGAGGGGACGCCTTCGGCGAAACCGAAGACCTGCTCGATGCCACCTCGGAAGCGCCCGTTATTCGCCTGGTCAACCATGTTCTCACCCAGGCCGCCAAGCGGCAGGCCAGCGACATCCATATTGAACCATATCAAAAGGACCTTAAGGTCAGGTATCGGATCGACGGCATATTGTATGAAATTCTGTCCCCACCCAAGAGATTCCAGTCGGCCATCACCTCCCGCATTAAGATCATGGCCAATCTCAATATCGCCGAAAAGCGGTTGCCCCAAGACGGCCGGATTCAAATCCGGGTGGCGAACAAAGACATTGATATCCGGGTGTCTATTATCCCCACCGCCTTTGGGGAACGGATCGTCCTCCGGTTGCTGGACAAGACGGCCGCCTTACTGGGTCTGGAAGAACTTGGCTTTGGGCCGAAGAAGTTGACCGTCTTCCGGTCGCTGATCAGCCGGGTCAATGGGATTATCCTGGTCACCGGCCCCACCGGTTCCGGCAAGTCCACCACCCTCTATGCGGCTCTGAATGAATTAAACTCGGTGGAGCGGAACATCATCACGGTGGAAGATCCCATCGAGTATCAGCTCTACGGGGTCGGCCAGATCCAAGTCAACCCAAAAATTAATTTGACCTTTGCCAAGGGCCTCCGGGCTATCCTCCGGCATGATCCCGACGTCATTATGGTCGGCGAGATCCGCGACCTGGAAACGGTCGAAATAGCCATTCAGGCATCTTTAACCGGACACCTGGTGTTTAGCACCCTGCATACCAACGATTCGGCCGGAGCGGTGACTCGGCTGGTGGATATGGGGGTTGAGCCATTTTTGATTTCGTCGGCCGTGGTCGGCGTGGTTGCCCAACGGCTGGTCCGGGTCGTCTGTCCCAAATGTCGGGAGCCTTACAATCCTTCGGCTGAAGAGCTGGCGGAGATGAATTTGTCTCCACGCCTCTTGGGCAACCGGCAACTCTATCGGGGTCGGGGCTGCGGAGATTGCTTCGATACGGGCTACCGGGGCCGGACCAGTATCTATGAGATTATGGTGATGACCGATTCTATCCGCAACCTGGTGCTTAAGGGAGCGGATGCCAACCAGATCCGGCAAGCCGCCATAGCCGAGGGCATGGCCACTCTAAAACAAGACGGAACGGAGAAACTGCTGGCCGGCGCAACAACGGTGGCTGAAGTGCTCCGGGTAACGCAGGACTAAAACCATGCCAGTTTATGAATACCGGGCCTTGGATGCCGCCGGAAAATCAAAAAAGGGGATCATCGACGCCGACACCCCGCGGGCAGCCCGACAACGGTTGCGATCTCAGGGATTATTTCCCATTGAGGTCACCTGGACCAGCGTTGAAAAAACCTCCTCTGGATGGAGGCACCTGACCTGGCATCGTCTCAGCCCCAAGGACGTCTCCGCGGCGATTCGGCAACTGGCCACGCTCGTCGGCTCCGGACTTCCCCTGGTGGAATCTCTTAATGCTTTGATTGAACAATCAGATTCTCCCGAGATGAAGCGGTCATGCACCCAAATCAAAGATCGGGTCGTGGAAGGGGGGACGTTAGCCGATGCCATGTCCAGTCATCCCAAGATGTTTTCGCCGTTGTTTATCAACATGGTCCGGGCCGGAGAAGCCAGCGGCGCCTTAGAAGTAGTCCTGAATCGGCTGGCCGACTTTTCCGAAAGTCACCTTAAGCTGCGGAACAAGATCCGGGCGACAATGGCTTATCCCTTTTTCATGCTGTTCGTCGGTCTGGCCGTGCTATTCTTCCTGTTCACGTTTGTTATCCCCACCGTCACCGGCATGTTCACCGAGATGAAGAGGGCCTTGCCCCTCCCGACTTTGATTCTATTGCAGGTGGCTGGATTCTTCCGTGCCTTCTGGTGGTTACTGGCCGCTGGTCTTGTCGGCGCCTTTTTCTGGGTCCGAAAAATGGCTCAAACGCCCAGGTGGGGCCTGGCCATCGATCGGTTTATGCTGCGGGCCCCGGTTTTCGGTGGATTGGTCAGGAAATTGATCGTGACCAGGGTTACCCGAACCCTGGCTACACTCCTGGCCAGCGGCATCCCCTTGCTCACGGCCCTGGCTATCGTCAAAGCCATCGTGACTAACCGAGAGATCGTCGGAGCGCTGGACAAGACCATCCAAGACATTGGAGAAGGGAGTGACCTGGCTGGTCCGTTAAGGAAAAGCGGCGTATTTCCACCAATGGTTATCCACCTGGTCGCGGCCGGCGAGAAAAGCGGCCAGTTGGAAGAAATGTTGAACAAAATAGCCGATGCCTACGAGGACGACGTGGAAACCACCGTGACCAGTCTGACCTCCATCCTGGAGCCGGTGATGATTCTGCTCATGGGAGGTATCGTCTTGTTCATCGTCGTGTCCATCCTATTGCCTATCCTAGAGATGACCAAGCTGGTCAAGTAGCGGACCGGCAGTTATTTCCCTTTGTATTCGGGCTTCTTGGTCTTGTCGAAAAGAGCGCTCATGGCTTCGGTCATGTCTTCTGAAGGCAGGATCATGGCCGAACGGGCGGCATTGTAAGCTAACGCCTGATGAAGGGGGACGGACTGGCTGTACCGCAAGACTTCTTTGGCTCCCTGAACGGCCAAGGGAGGATTACCCGCGATTTCCTCTGCCATGGCCTGACCTTGTCGGATTAGCTCCTCCTGAGTTCCACAGACCTGGTTGACCAGACCCATGTCTTTAGCCTCGGCCGCCCCAAAACGATGCCCGCGAAAGGCCATCTCCCGAACCTTCCCCGGCAGGACAAGGGCCTGTAACCGTTGTAACCCGCCTAAATCGGTGATGATGGCCAGCCGGGCTTCCGGTAAGCCGAATGTGGCGTCTTCACTGCACAACCTGATATCACAACAGGCCACCAGCTCTAAGGCGGCGCCCAAACAAAAGCCTTGAATCAGCGCCACTGTCGGTTGCCGCAGCGCTTCCAATCCGGAGTAGATATCTTGCACTTGCCTGACCACCTGGTAAAACTTGACCTTCTGATCAGCCGATGGCGCCGCGGCAATCAATTGGGCGACTTCATTTTCGGGACTGACATCCAACCCGGCCGAAAAGGTAGATCCTGCGCCCCTGACTAAGACCACCCGGGCCAGGTCATCCTGGTCCGCGGCTGACACGGCCATGGCCAGATCTTTCCACAAGGCCAGGCTCATGGCGTTTTTCTTTTCCGGCCTGTTCAGGGTAATGGTGGCCAGGTAGCCTTCTCGGTGGTAAGTGACTAAAGCATCTCTAGACATTTTGTCTCCTTGTCGGAATATAGGGATCAGTGCCGGCCTGTGGGTGAACCCGGTCAGATTAACATAGTTAATAAACCATCAAATGGAATTTTCCATCAATTTTTTACCTCCTGTCATTTTGCTCTTGTTAAACCAGGCTTTTTTTCATAAACTGAGTCTGTCCGGCGCGGTCAATGACCACACCCAGGATGTTGACCATGACACCTAACCATCTGTGGCCGGCGTCATCGCGGCTATCATCAAAAAATAATCAGAGTCTCAGAAAAATATGGGTTGCCGGACTTCGGAGCTTGAGACCATGAAAGACGAAAATAAGACCAGAGAACAACTGATTGCAGAACTGCAAGAGGCCAGGCAAAAGGCCCAAAAGGCCGACCGGGCCAAAAGCGAGTTTCTGGCCAATGTCAGCCATGAAATCAGGACGCCCATGAATGGAATTATCGGTATGACCGAACTGGCCCTGGAGACAAAATTAACTCCAGAACAGCGGGAATACCTGACGCTGGTCAAAGCCTCATCTGAATCTCTGATGTCATTGTTGAATAACATTCTGGACATATCCAGAATCGAGGCCGGCCAACTGGAATTGGAGCACCACGATTTCAATCTTCTGGAGAGCCTGGGGGAGATGATCAATACCCTGGCCATCCAGGCTTTTGATAATGGACTGGAATTGGCTTACCAGATGAAATCGGATTTACCCGAATTCCTGGTCGGTGATTCCGCCAGGCTGCGGCAAGTTATCCTCAACCTGGTGGGCAATGCCATCAGGTTCACCGAGCAGGGAGAACTGGCCGTGATCGTAGAAGCTCTATCAACGACGGCTGATTACGTTGTCTTGCACTTTTCGGTCCAAGACACCGGCATCGGAATTCCGCCGGATAAACTGGACGCGATAT
>JADFXK010000224.1 GCA_015233625.1 Deltaproteobacteria bacterium
CCAAGAGTATCAAAATCGGCCCGCCGGAACATCCGGCCACCTTCATGGGCCCGGTAATTGACTGCCAGGCCCGAGACCGGATCATAGAACTTATCGATCAGGGCACCAGGGAAGCCGAACTGGTTTATCATCGGGAAGTCTTGGGCGGGGGATTCTACGTGGGACCGGCCATTTTTGACCAGGTCCCGGCCATGTCGGTCATCGCCACGGAGGAGATCTTTGGGCCGGTGATCAGTGTCCTGGTCGCGGCCGACTTCGAGTCCGCCCTGGCCATGGCCAATCAGACCCGCTTTGGGCTGACCGGCGGCGTGTACTCCCGGAATCCGGAGCACATTGACCTGGCTAAGGAAAAGCTCCAGGTGGGCAATCTATATATTAACCGCGGTATCACCGGGGCTTTGGTCAGGCGGCAGCCCTTTGGCGGGTGCAAATTTTCGGGCGTCGGGGCTAAAGCCGGAGGCCCTGATTACGTAAAGCAATTCATGGTTAACAAGATCATTACGGAGAACACTATGCGCCGCGGCTTCACGCCGTTTGAAGGTGACTGAGTCTATCCTTAGAACGCGCAGTGGTACTTTGGAGGGTGCCTGTGCCTCGAACAGGGGCAATGATGGCCGTTCCAGGCCCAGTTGAAATACAAGTTCAGCATTGCCCTATAAAAGCAGCCTGGTCGCACCGGATCAACTCTTACTTGTACAGGTCAAGCATCGCCTTGGCGGCCTGCAGGCAAAATGGCGACTCATACTGGCCATGATATGAATTGTAATAGGTTGTGGGATCCTTTTTAAGCACGTCGCCATATTTCTGCTGAACCTTGGCATCAACGTCCACCAGTGCCACATTGGCTACCCCGCGGCTCCTGAAGTCATCGTAGACCACTTGTGCATTAATGGAGAACCTGACGGTGGGGTCACCCGAGCCACCGCACAAGGTGATCGGCGCCTTGGGATTCCAACCGAGCAAATCCTGTTTTTTCCCCGCGATAGTGGTGCCATTATTTGGATTATTGGCCAGATCAGTCAAGTAAGAAGATAGGAACATGGCATCCCGAGCTTGGGTCGGCGTGCCTCCCGGCAGCAATTTAGCCAGGGCCGCTGGATCGAGGAGCGTCGGTAAAAGCGTTTCGATATAACTGTCATATGGTGATCTAAACACGTCCGACGCCTTATTATACACATTCCCGTAAACTTTTTGCCAGGAGGTAATCTGAAACGGCACGTTGTGCTGCACGTCGACGTTGATGGGGTTGGCGACCCCGTCGAGCAGTGCCGCCGACATATTGTACGGACCGGCCATGTGAGCAGCCGCCACCAAATTGAATTCTCCCGAATTTTCACGCTCGATGAGCCGTTGTGTGGCCATAGAAGCATGACCACCTTGCGAATAACCGATGAGCATTACCTTGCCGTTTAGAGCCAGGCTCAATGACGAAGCCGCCTGTCGCGCGGCTCGGATTGAGTCAATTACCGCATTTGCTTCCGAGTCGGCATGACAATAGGGGTGATACGGATAGCCGGATAGGGCGTAACCAAGGTAATCGGTCGCCACCACCGCGTAGCCCTGGGCCGCCAGAAATGTCATTAACAAAATTGTTTCAGGGCTTTTAGGATCTGCATTAGTGTGCGTCTTGAAGAGGTTGGTGACTCGGCCATAAGCGACCAGCGGAAACGGTCCCGAGCATCCGGCCCCGCTGGGAATCAAAACCGCACCAGACGCATTGGTCATCTCCCCTGGTTGCACTCCCGGGGTCTGATAATTAATCTGGGCCACCGTGACATTGCATTTGGCTGGGCCCGTTAATGTCTGCAAACCCGTCGCCAAGGTTATCGCATCAAGTTGCCCGGTGGTCAATGTGCTGCCTATTACAGTTGGTTCTCCAATCAGGTTCCCGCGAGGGTTGGGGTTATCGTTGTTTCCGCCGCACGCCGCTAAAATCAAACCGACAAGGATGGTCAATCCATATTTACAGTAATTCATCCTGTGTCTCCCTAATTTTTGTTATTCTTCGAACGGTCATACTAGTCCCTTTTTTGATCCCGCCTCAGGGGGGCGTTTCGTTGACGTTGGGTACGGGCGCACACCCAAAAGTCAATTGTAACCGTTCTCGGCGGAGGCACCACCGGCCCCCGCCGAGAGGTGATCAGAATAGAGGAGCCTCGGCCGGCAGGGGCACGGAATCAATGCCTTCGCACAGGGCATTGGTTATCGTTACGTTACCCTGGCCGTCAAGAGTCACGGTCACGATGGAGTCGTAGTCGCTGTGCACCCAAGCCGGGACCATGGGGCCGGTGCCGCCATAGCTGGAGAGGAGTGCATTGGCTATCAAGGGGATGTGTTGGCTCTCCCAGGCCACCAGCACGGTCTGATGGGAGAACTGGCCGCCTGTGAAGAAAAAATTACTGGTTTGTTGGGGCGAGTCCACAGTAAAGAGCAAGAGGCTCGAGACCAAATTATAGGGCAGGTTATTGGCGATGGCATAGGGCGCGATGGTCAGTGAGGTTCTGACATATGACCAAAAGGGACCCGAAGGATCATAGGAGGCTGGAACAACCTGCGCCGGGTCGACCGAGTAGACCTGGCTGGGACTAATTTTGCCGCGCAGCGCGTTGGGGAGAGCCAGGGCCCGCCATTCCCCCGCCCCCACATAGTTGCCGTCTTCAAAATACTCCACTGGATGCGCGTCGGCGTGCCGGATCAGGTAAATAGTTTCGTTGGTGTTGGTTCCCAGTGGAACTTTGGCGCCATTGACCCCGTCGGTCCTGGTGATGGTGAAAAGCGCCGGCGTTGAGGTCGCACTTGGGCATGGCGCGCTGTGTATCGGCGGAGGGGGCAGGACAGGGTAGGTGTCAGGCGGGTCCAGTTTGCTGTCGAAGGTAATCAGGCCGGCGCTTCCCGACGGGGTGATGGAGATGGCATAGACATGGTTGGCCCCCGGATAGGTCGCCGGAAGAGTCAGGTTATAGCCCTTGAGCTTGTTGATATCCGCCAACAGGCGGCTGATGGTCTCCCAGGGCGCCGAAAAGACATAAAAGCCCGGGGTATTGGCCTTGATGATCCCGGCGACCAGGTTTAAGTTGGTGCCTTTATCGTCGCTGAAAACGAGACCCTGGCACTCCGGGCAGGGCATCGACGGCAAGGGCGTGGCCACTCCCACGGGGACGTCTCCGGGCGCATACGAAACACTGAGAGGGTAACTGTTTCCGGGATATGGGGGCTCGCCCTTGGTGGTGGTCAGGGGCAGAGTGATTTGGTTGAGCAGGGCAAACTGCTGAATGTAGGTAATCGCTGCCATGTCAGGGTAATTGTTAATGGTTTGCAAATGGGTCATCGGTTCGAGGGCGCAAATGCGGGTTACGTTCTTTGCCCCTAACACCTGCTGTTTCAGGAACGTGGCCATTTGGAGTGAGCGCTGTAAACCCTGACTCGTGAGGTTGGCCGTGTTTAGGTTGACGTCACCGGGCGCGTTGTAAACCAAATCCGGGCTGACCACGAAGATCAGATTAAGGTTGTTGGCGTTCAACGGAGCGGTCGTATTGGAATCGGAACCGCATCCTGCGAACAGAGTCAGGGCCAGAACCAAAAACAACGATCGGACACTAGAAATTCTACTCATGTTCATAATCCTCCTTAAATGATTATTTTTGAGCGTTGTGCGGAAAAAATTGTGCGATAAGAAATACATTTAGCCTAGTGTTCCTTGTGCTAGCTAATCCGCTTCGCTTGGGCCGCTGAAAAACATCTTGATAACTTTATCTTTGCCGATGGCGCGGACCAGCTCCCGCATAGAACAATAAGCAAAAAAAAGCACGGCCAGCCATATCTGAATCAGCCAGAAGTGGGGCCACACGGTCTGAGCCATGAATTGCCGATTCGCTTCCATAAAGCTCTCGTGTTTCATCAATAACGGAATGATCCGCTCTGAGTATTGGAGAAGATTGGCGGCCAGAAAATAGATGAGGCATTTCCAGGAGGCGATATATATCAATGGCCGGTCGGTATATCTGTGCACAAAGGAAAGTTTGTCAACGATTAGCACCACTTTGCCGACCAGCAAGGCGCCAATGACGGCCGTGCCGAATCCGGTCCAGGAAATGCCGTACTCGCTCAGAATCAGCCGCTTGGTGACCAGGATAAGGCTGAAGGCGATGAAGAAAAAAGTCGTGGGCGGGAGAAGTTCAAGATAGTCGTGCTTGATGTTTTTCCATAGCTTCATCGGTGGCCTTTCTTGCCGCATCGATTATAGGGCCCTCATCGCCGGGCTCGTGAGTCATTTGTCATAATCCAATTATCCGTCGCCACCATATTCACCAGGCCACCCCAGATATAGTGGCATCCGGGCCAAGCTGCCGTCAACCGGGTCAGTCCTGAGGCCGAGTGGCAATGACTCGGCGGAGGCACCACCGGCCCCCGCCGCAGAGATGGTCAGAATAGAGGAGCCGCGGTCGGCAGGGCCACGGAATCAATGCCTTCGCACAGGGCGTTGGTCACCGTCACATTACCCTGGGCGTCCAGAGTCACGGTCCAGATGCTGTCGTAGTCGGTGGTCACCCAACCGGGAGCCATGGGGCCGCTGCCGCCATAGCTTGAAAGGAGTGCATTGGCTATCAGAGGGATGTGTTGGCTCTCCCAGGCCACCAGCACGGTCTGATTGGAGAACTTGCCGCCTTTGAAGAAAAAATCACTGGTTCTTTGAGGTGAGTCCGAAGGAACCAGCAAGATGGTCGAGACCAAATTAAAGGGCAAGTTATTGGCGATGGCATAGGGAGCGACGGTCAGTGAGGTCCGGACATACGACCAATGGGGATTACCCGAGGGATCATTGGAGCCTGGGACAACCTGCGCCGGGTCGATCGAATAAACCTGGTTGGGACTGATTTTGCCGCGCAGGGCATTGGGCAGAGCCAACGCCCGCCATTGCCCCGCCCCCACATAATTGCCGTCTTCAAAATAGTTCACTGGATGCGCGTCGGCGTGCCGGACCAGGTAAATAGTTTCATTCTTGTTGATGTCCTCTGGAATTACGACCCCATTGACACCGCCGGTCCTGGTGACTTTGAACAGAGCAGGTGTCGTGTCTGCACCTGGGCAGGGAGCGCTGACCAGAGGCGGTGGGGGCAGCACCGGGTAGGTGTCAGGCGGGTCCAGTTTGCTGTCGAAGGTAATCAGGCCGGCGCTTCCCGACGGCGCGATGGAGATCGCAAAGACATGGTTGGCCCCCATATAGGTCGCCGGAAGAGTCAGGTTATAACCCTCGAGCTTGTTGATATCGGCCAACAGGCGGCTGATGGTCTCCCAGGGCGCCGAGAAGACATGAAAGCCCGGAGTGCTTGCCTTGATGATTCCGGCGACCAGGGTCAGGTTGGTGCCTTTATCGTCGCTGAAAACGAGACCCTGGCAATCCGGGCAGGGCTGCGACGGCAACGGGGTAGCCACTCCGATGGGTACGTCTCCAGGGGCATACGAAACACTGAGGGGGTAACTGTTGCCGAGATATGGGGGGTTGGCTTGGCCGGTCAGGGGCAGAGTGATTTGGTTGAGCAGGGCAAACTGTTGAATGGACTCAATCGCGACCATGTCCGGGTAATTGTTTGTGGTTTGTAAATGGGTCATCGGTTCGAGCGCGTAAATGCGGGTGACGTTCTGTGCCCCCAGCACCTGCTGTTTCAGGTACGTGGCCATGAGGAGCGAGCGCTGCAAACCCTGGTTGGTCAGGTTGGCCGTGTTTAGATTGATGTCACCGGGTGCGTTGTAAACCAAATCCGGGCTGACTACGAAGATCAGATTAAGGTTGTTGGCGTTAAGCGGAGCGGTTGTATTGGAATCGGAACCGCATCCTGCCAGCAGCATCAGGGCCAGCCCCAAGACCAGCGACCGGACAACGGAAAGTATATTCATATTCATAATCCTCTTGTATCATTGTGAACATCAATAGGAGTTCACAGAATCGATAAGCCCTTGTTGGTCCATTCTCCCAATGCCGCTCCAGTAAACCGGCCAGTTCTTATTGGTAATGGGATTTGAGGTAGTATCGGTAGTGGAAACTGGTGAATTGTGTCCGGCATAATAGAATCCCCTGTAAAGGGCCTGTTTTGCACTATTCGTGACCAGGGCTGGAAAAAGTTGGGTCAAAGAAGTGTTCAGAAGACCTGGCATGGCATACGCGGTCGAAAAAGTATAATAGCTATTGAACTGTCCCGGCATGGTCGCCAGGTCATAGTTCAGGGTATAATAATCGGTGGGTTGGAAGTTATCGTAAGAAAATGTGAAGACCTTAAAGGCAGGGTTATTGCCAAAGACCGGACTTATGCCCGGCGTTATTTCAAGAACATCTGAAGTCGGCAGGATCCGGTACTCGTCCATATGAGTATGCCCGGCCAGCATCAGACTTATGATGCCCGGATACTTCGCCAGTATTTGCAGAAAACCGGTCTGATAAGCCGGCTTCCACATCATCGTGGCACTGGTCAGGTGACCGTTGTTATCCACAAGTTTAGCGGTTGAACCTATATCTGCACCGGGCGGGACATGCATTAAGAGCCACACTTTCTTGCCTTCAGCTTGGGCTGCCGCGAGGGTTGAATCAAGCCAGGTAAGTTCAGTGGCTACGGCGCTATCATTATTGCCTGGAACACTGGGAGAAAAGAGAATTGTATTGAGCCCTATGACCATCATATTTGTTCCGAGCGGCTCCGCCGAATAATATCCCCCTATCTTGAAGGTATTAAGAAAGGCCTGGTGCTCTACTGTGCCTTTCACAAATTTTGTGTAATAAAGCTCCGCCGTATTGGCCAGAAAACTGCTATCCGGTCCGTAGCCGGTGTAGGAATCGCCATTTCCAATCGCGAACATGACGGGAATGTTTCCGACTGACGACTTCACCTGGTCCATCACAAAGGCCACCGTCTTGTCGGTAAAGACCTTCATGGCTGCCACGTCTGCATCGTCTCGTGGGTTTTGGGTCCCATTAAGGTAGGTATAAAACAGTTGCGGCATGTAATGCCCCAGAATGTCGCCGGTAAAAATAATGAGCGGACTCGCTCCCAAGTTCTGCTTGATGCTTGAGAGGGCAAGGACCAGCGACGGATAGTTGGTATCGGTCCCCCATG